>JBJDZF010000340.1:0-2607 GCA_051867855.1 Eubacteriales bacterium | reverse complement strand
CCCTTCATCAATATGTCAGGCAGAGTTGACAGCCTGCCCTCTTTTTTCTTTTCAGTTCCGGTCAGCTTTCCGATAAGCACTCCGACGCTTGCCCCCAAAACAATGGCGGCGGCATTCACGACAGTTCCCCAGATGGAAAGTGAGGTCAGAAATTCAATTACTGTTTTCACAATTACCTCTGTTTAAGGCACGGTGAGTCAAAATACGAAAGCCACAAAGACACATTAGTATATTCTCACACTCTGCCCCAAGGTTAAATGATGTTTCAGCGCACATACGGCGGACACACTAACGGCACAACGCAGGCGCGCATACCCTTAATGCAACACTGCCGTGCGCAGATTTCTTTGAGCATGGTTTGCCGCGGCGGGAATTTATATTGCGGGGCTGTTGCCAAAAGCGACAGCCCCGCAATATAAGACGCACCTGATTATTTATTTCCGAACATACTTCCGAAGAAATCGTCAAGATCGATCTCATCGCCCGATGACTTCGGCTTCTGCTCCGCACTTGCGGCAACGGGAGTCTCCGTCACCTCCGGAGCCTTTGCGGTCGAAGCCTTATCGGCGTCAGCCGCCTTTGCCGGTGCAGCGGGTGCCTTCTTTATGTCACCCATCTTGTCTGCAGCGCTCTCCTTCTTGGGAGCGGAAATATCGCGCAGAGCATCCTCCGGCTTCTTCTCAAATCCGGTGGCGATCAAAGTAATGCGCATCTCGTCCTCAAGCTCGGGGTCGAAGATAACACCCCAGATAACGCTTGCCTCGGGATTGCACTCATTAGCTATCATAGTGGAAGCAAGATCCACGTCCTCGAGTCCGATGTCGGGGGATGCGGATATGCTTATGACAATACCCGTAGCGCCCTTGATGGAAGTCTCGAGAAGCGGGCTGGAAATGGCAGCTCTTGCCGCTGTCTCCGCCTTGTCCTTACCCGTTGCCGAGCCGACACCCATGTGAGCGTAACCCGAATGTGCCATGACGGAAGTTACGTCGGCAAAGTCGAGGTTGATGAATCCGGGAACATTTATAAGATCCGAGATACTCTGGACACCGCGGCGCAGGACATCGTCTGCCGCCTCAAATGCGTTGAAGAGAGTGATCCTCGTGTCGGACACCTGCTTTAGTCTGTCGTTGGGGATAACAACAAGAGAATCGACATACTGGCTCAGCTCCGCGATACCCTCGACAGCCTGATCCATTCTGCGCTTGCCCTCAAAAGCAAAGGGCTTGGTTACGATTCCGACGGTAAGTACATCCATCTCGTGCGCCACTCTTGCAACGACAGGAGCCGCACCGGTTCCCGTTCCGCCACCCATTCCGGCAGTAACGAACACCATGTCCGCACCCGCAAGAGCCGCCTTGATATCGTCGATGGATTCCTCCGCTGCGCGCTCGCCGATGCTCGGATTTGCACCTGCGCCGAATCCCTTTGTGATCTTTTCGCCGATTACGAGCTGATTGGGCGCCGTCGAATTACGGAGGGCTTGTCTGTCGGTATTGATCGTGATGAATTCGACCCCCTGTATATTCTTTTCCATCATTCGGTTGACCGCGTTATTTCCACCGCCGCCGACACCTACAACCTTGATACATACGCCGCAATCGCAAGCATCATCATGTTCAAATGTCATTACTGTATCCTCCCGTTTTTCCCTTAAATACTAAATATTCAGCCGTGTAAGATATAAATACACTATTTACATATATGATAATATATTTTACATGATTTTGCAATACTTTTTTTTAAAATTCACATTATTTTTTCAAAAAAAACGCATACTTGACGCCCGACCGCATATAATTATATTTTACGTGCCGCGCGTCGGCGAAAAAATAAGCGGCAAAAGCATCATACGTGCAAAAATCTATCTCTGCGCGAAAATCCGACACCCCTGCCGCAAGACGATTATTTTATTCTCCGTTCGCCGCCGTCTCCTGCGCTTCGGTTTCCTCCCCGTCGCCGCCGTAGGAGTACACAGGCCGCACACTTATCATGGACGCGGAGTCCGAGATATCGATCTCTCCGCCCACGGCGTCCTTCATTCTGTCGGATTCAAGCACATTCTCGAGTGACTTCAGCTTAACCTCAAGAGAGGAATATGTACCGATACTCACGGAATAAGCGCCGTCGATCTCCAGGTGGATATCGAATCTGTTGTCTATGTCTGCATATGTTATCCTACTCCTCAGTCCGGTGGACTTCAGGGTATACATAATATCCTTTGTCGCCGCGATCTCCTCCTCGCTCGAGCCGTACACGAGCGTCTGACCAAGCATTGCGCTCTTTACATTCGGCAATGTCAGACGACATATTCCGCCGTTTACGAATTTATCGCCGTTCTTTGTCTCCTCGAGAACCTTGAGTGAGGAATCGAGAGCGTAGTAATCTCCCGATATTTCGATATACCATGCGGGAATAACCGATTCCACGGAAAATTTCACCTTGTTGGGGAAACAGCTCGTTACATTTATCTTCTCGAGATAAGGACATTCGCTCATCATTTTTTTCTCTATGTCCTTATAATCCGCCCCGTACAGCTTGTCCCCGACATTAATGCCCGATGCAACTATAAGCTCGCTCTTTTCGTACGGGGAGTCCCCCGAGACC
>JBJDZF010000339.1:0-11391 GCA_051867855.1 Eubacteriales bacterium | reverse complement strand
GTATCGGGAAGTCTACGATGGTCTCCGATTATGAGGAGAGAAAGCTCTGCGAACAGTTTGACAACTGGGACGCGTATGCCCAGCTCGGAGGTATGCTGTCCGCGTCGGGTAAGGTTGTCGGTATTTCCGTCGGAGAGCTTGTAAATGATACGCTTATAGTCCATACCGAAAAGGCAGATACCTCCTACGAGGGCGTATATCCCATGCTCACCCACTCTTTTGCCGTCTGCTTCGCTTCCGATGAGCGCTGTAAATATATTAACCGCGAGGAGGATTGCGGCGAGGAAGGATTGCGTATCTCAAAAATGTCATATCATCCCATTCAGATGCTCGAAAAATATACCGTACGTCTTAAGGCGTGATAAGGGATAAAACTTATGCGGGGGAAACTTTTCAAAAGAAAAGCTTTCCCCCGCACCCCTTTCAAAAGCTTTCGACCTATTATAATTTATCCAAGTCCGAAGTTCTTGAAGGGAGGTGCGGAGGGGAACTTCTTTGGGGAAGTTCCCCTCCGCATAAATATTGACATCGCTCATCCGAGCAACTTTTCTATTCTGCTGACTGCCTCAAGGGTCTTTTCACGGTTACCAAATCCTGTGAGGCGGAAGAAGCCCTCGCCCTGTTCGCCGAATCCGGCGCCGGGGGTACCGACGACGTTGGCTTTAGTGAGAAGCATATCGAAGAACTCCCACGATTTCATATTTCCGGGGCACTTAAGCCAGATATACGGAGAATTCTTGCCGCCTGTGTAGCCGATCCCGAGGCGGTCGAGAGAGGAAGCGATAATACGTGCGTTTTCCTTATAATATTCTATGTTTTCCCGGCACTGTGCAAGTCCCTCATCGGTAAACACCGCGGCTGCTCCGCGCTGTACGATATAAGAGGTTCCGTTGAATTTAGTGGTCTGTCTGCGAAGCCAAAAATCACGCAGGCGAACGCCGCCGCGTACCAGCTCGTCGGGGACAACGGTATATCCGCAGCGTGTTCCGGTAAATCCTGCGGTTTTTGAGAGCGAACAAAATTCTATCGCGCAGGAGCGCGCGCCCTCTATCTCCATTATTGAGCGGGGCAGTTCGGGGTCTCCGATAAACGCCTCGTAAGCCGCGTCAAAGAGGATCACGGCATCAATGGAATTTGCATATTCCACCCAAGCCTTGAGCATATCGCGTGTATATACGGCACCGGTGGGATTATTGGGGGAGCAGATGTATATGATGTCTGCCCTTACCGACTTATCGGGCATCGGAAGGAATCCGTTTTCAGCAGTGCCCTTGGCATATACGATCCTTCTGCCGTCCATGATATTGGTGTCAACATACACGGGGTATACCGGGTCGGGGACAATAACGGTATTGTCGCGCGAGAAAATGTCGAGTATGTTTCCGAGATCGCTCTTGGCGCCGTCCGAGATAAGTATTTCACCGGCAGACACCTTTATACCGTTGCGCTTATAGTAAGAGCTGACTGCCTCGCGCAGAAATTCATAGCCCTGCTCGGGACCGTATCCACGGAATGTGTCTGCGTGAGCAAGCTCTTCGGCGGCATTTTTCATCGCGTCTGTGCAGGCGCGGCAGAGAGGAAGCGTTACGTCACCTATACCGAGTCTTATTATGTCTGCGTCGGGGTTGGCTTCGGAAAAGGCTCTGACCTTTTTGTTTATGTCGGTGAACAGATAGCTTTCCTTGAGGTTGAGGTAATTTTCATTGATCTTCATGGGGTAGTATATCCTTTCATTAATAATTGTTTACGTTGCGATAAAGCCCGAATATGTCCTCGGCTATTTCGTTTTCATCTCTGTTTGCGTCAAGTACCGCTACATTGTCGTATAGGTCGGTAAATACCGCGAAAAAGCTTTTACGGACGCGCTCCAGCGTTTCTTCGTTTTCGTATATTTCGAGGCGGTCGCGTCCGCGGCGTATACGGTTCAGACTTTGTTGCGGCGTGAGATCGAGAAAAACGCACAGATCCGGCGTTCTTATCTCGGGACAGCCGACGTTGAGTGCCTTTACCCAGCCGTAATCGGTTGCGCTCCCCTGATAGGCGAGAGAAGAGTAATAATATCTGTCGCATATGACGTCGAAGCCGTCAGACAGCAGACGTTCTATCCCGGATTGCGGGTCATTGTTGTGAGAAACGCGGTCGAGTGCGAAAAGAAGTGCCATTTCGCAGTCGCTCTTTTTAATTTCGCCGCCGAGCGCCTGCCGCAACAGCTTCCCCGAGGGCAGCTCCGTCGGTTCGGCGGTGAGGTGAGCTTTCCCGCCCGATTCATTGATTTTTTTTGCGAGCAGTTTTGCCTGCGTGGTTTTTCCCGCGCCGTCAATCCCCTCGAATACGATAAATTTTCCTCTCATTTTATGCCTTTCGTTTTGTATATATACACTGTCCCGATAAATACCGTGCGTAATTTTCGCGAATATTTACGTCGGCAAGGTCATTCTTCCGCTTTGAAATATTCTCTGAATATCCTGCTTACGGGTCCGGCGGCATAGGTGCCCCTTACACCCTGTTCGAGCACGCACACCGCAACGATCTCCGGGTCGTCATAGGGCGCGCATCCCATAAACAGTGCGTAATCCTTTTTGCCTCCGACCTCCGCTGTTCCGGTTTTTCCTGCCACGGCGGGAATATCCGAAAAATATCCGGAGAGATTGTTGCCGGAGTACGTTATGACACTTCTCATCGCGCTCATAAGCGTAGAATACGTGGATTCGCTGAACTCGACACTGTCAAGTACGGTCGCCTTACTCTCGTAGATGATCTCACCGTTGTAAAAGCCGTGCACCGATGAGAGCAGGTGGGCGGCATAGCGCGTGCCCCCGTTTACTATCGAGGACATATAAACGCCTATCTGGAGCGGTGTATATCCGTGGTCGGATTGTCCGATGGCGGCGGAAATATCGTCACCGCTGTTCCAGTCGGGGCGATTTTCACGCCCGGCAACGAGTCCCGTGCGTTCGGGTATTTCAATTCCCGTGGAAACGCCGAGACCGAGACGCGAGGTGTATTTTGTGATATTGTCTGTTCCCATATCCAAGCCGACATAGTAGAAAAATATGTTGCAGGATACCTTTATTGCATCTGCAACCGTGATCGGTCCGTGATTGCCGAGACAGGTCGGACGGTGCAGCTCCGGGAATACGTGATTGCAGGTATATGTTGTGGACTGTGTAATATTGCCCTCTTCAAGAGCGGCAAGAGCAACGCCGACTTTATAGGTGGAGCCGGGAGCGTACACGCCGCTTACGGCGCGGTTGAGCTCTGGGGAGAGTTCGTTATTCCTTATACTCTCATAGTAATCGGGGTCGCTTATGCGCGTTATGTCGAAGGTGGGATATGAGGCTATGGCGAGAATGTCGCCGTTGTTCGGATCGAGCGCGACCGAGGCGCCCGCCTGTGAGGATTCGATTCCGGAAATAGTTTCCCGAAGCCCGTCCTCGGCGGCTATCTGCAGATCAATGTCGATCGTCAGCCATACGTCGCTTCCGCTTATCGGTTCAACCTCGTAATACTTGTCCACGACGTTCCCGTCTTTGTCATACTCCACGGCAAGGATCCCGTCCTGACCGTGCAGGAAGCCCTCGAATGCCTGTTCACACCCGGATACTCCCACATACGCATCCAGAGAGTATCCAAGCCCCGTGTAGTAATCGACGTCCTCCGCCTGAATTTTGCCCAGTCTGCCGAGTATGTGCGACGCGTATCCCGGGTAATGGTATACTCTTTCGCTTTCGGTCACGAAGTTTATGCCGTCGATTCCGCTTTCCTCCATATATGACATCAGCCCGACGCTGACGTTGCGCGCGAGAGTGTATGATTGGTAAAGACCGAAGCCCACGCGCTCCATCTCGTACCTTACACGAAGCAGAGCAGTTATCTCATCGTCGGTATAGTAGTCGCTGTACAGCTTGTATTTTCTCACGAGGGCAGAGGTAAGGTCCTTGGCGGTGGTGTTCGCTACGCTCAGTTTATTTGAGTGAAGTATCTTGAGCAGACCCTGAAATTCGTCTGATCCCGTGTCGTACGCCGCATCCGTATAACGTAGATTCGGATACGTTCCTTCAAGTACGTAGAGATCGTCCGCAAGGCACTTAGTGTTGCCGGTATCGTCGATTGCCCGCAGAGCGGCGAGGATAGAACGGTTGAACTCGGCTGTGGTGTCGGGGATCGCTCCGTATTCGAATACCACGCTGTAAGTAGATTTGTTGCCGACAAGCACAGTGCCGTTGCGGTCGCAGATCTCTCCGCGTTTGCCGGAAACGGTGTAGGTTCTTATGACGTTGCCGTCCGACGGCTGTTCGGACTTGCTTCCCTCAAGCTGTATGCCGATGAGTTTGACCATATAAAATGCGCATATTACGAGGAAAACCGCTCCGATCGCCACGTATCTCGCAGTCCTGTTGAGGTTGTCTTTATTTTTGGGGACTTTGTACCGTTCAAAATTGACGGTGTTCTTTTTTTTCGGCATACCCATTTACCTCAACTGAATCTGTCTATCCGGAATTTGCTTTTTGCCTCAATAGGCAGGCTTGCCAGTTTTATGATGAAGAAAAGCGGCAGACATACCGCAAAGGTGCAGATAAATTCCGGAAGAATGATCTTCGTTATCATCTGTTTTATGGGTATTGCGCGCGTCAGCAGGAATATGTTTACGGCGGTGAAAACCGATTTCGCCGCGGAGAATACCAGAAGATTGACCGCCCAGGAGAGGAAATTCGGCAGCATTTTCCGCGCCAGCATTCCGCACAGACACCCGCAGAGCATATAAAAGATAGGGGAGAGGGAGAATCCGGAGCTGCCGAGTGCGTCGATCACAAATCCCGCTCCGATACCGCATACCGCCGCGGCTTTCTGTGAGTCAAGCATGGCGATACCCACGATCACACCGAGCATGAGATCGGGGACGGAGCCGAAAAGGCGCAGATCCGAGAAAAACGAGCATTGAGCAACCGCCAGCAGAAAGATCATAGGTCCGTAAACGGCGCTTCGTCTTATAAGCAACTGCCTTGTCGCTTCGTTGCGGCGAGAGTTCGTCATTTGTCGTTACCTCCGCTCTTGTCAACGTAACCGACGACGACCATCATATGTACGATCTCGTTTATGTTTCCGAAATCCACAGCCGGGGTCACGGTCGCGCTCAGGGTCCTCGTCGCGTCGTCCGCCTTTATCTCCGTGACGGTTCCGACAAGAAGTCCTTCGGGATAAATGCTTCCGGCTCCGCTTGTGTAGACCCTGTCGCCGACCTTGATGTCGGCGCCTGCGTCGATGTACGTAAGCCGGCAAGTTCCGTCAAGACGCATGGAATTATCTCCCTCGATAACCCCTGTTACACCCGAACGGTCTATGTAGGCTCCCACCGAGCTTGCGGTCTCTATTATGCTGACTACCTTGCACGAGGACGGCCCGCATTCCGAAACATATCCGAAAACCCCGTCCTCTGTGATGACGGGCATTTTTTTCTTGACTCCGTGCAGAAGTCCTCTGTTGAGTGTAATTACGGTTGAATATGCCCCGGATTCGCGCGCAATGACGGTCGCGTCAGTCAGCTCAAGAGCCGGATTTTCGGTCTTGATGTCAAGGTATTCCTTGAGCCACCTGTTTTCTTCCCTGATGACAGAGTTGTCGTTCTTCTCGTTTTCAAGGGATTCGACTGCCTCACGCAGACTCTCGTTTTCCTCTTTCAGATCGTCGTAGTTCGTGAATACGGAAGTAAATCCGCGCACGGCGTCTGCAAGCTTCGTGCCGCACCATTCGAAAGGAGTGGCTACTGTTTTGAGCGCGCCGCGGACAATTCCCGTATATCCGAAAACCGACAGCATGGACGGTATGAGAACGAGAGCAAGAGCTATGCAGACGCAGATTATGAAGAACCGGGATCTGAAAAATTTCGCCCCCGTGCCCACTCGCTTTTGCCTCATTGCTTTTTGCCCTCCGTGTTTTCTTCAGAACCGCCGTCCGACATTTTCGTATCGGATGCCGCAGTCTCTTTCCCTATCTGCTTTTCCTTGCGTGCCTTTTTGGGGAATTCCGCGTTGAAGCAAATTTGTATGTCCCCGTATTCCGCGCTGTTTTCTATTTGCTCCCACTGATCGCGACTGCCCTCAAAGCATATTACGGTAAGCCGGGGACAACCGTCAAAAACATTTTTGCCGAGCCTCTTGAGCGTAGACGGGAGATATACACATGAAAGCTCCGCGTTTTTCGCCGATTTGAACGCTCCGTTCGAAAGCTCCGCAACGTCATACCACATCACTCTGCGCGGAAGATAAAAGGTATCGCCGTATACCGCGCGGCATCCCGTTATTTTCAGCTCGCCGTCGTCGGAAAAATACAGAAGCCCGAGCCGCTTGTACATTTCGTCACTCGAAAAGTAACGGTAAATGAAAACGGAAACCGCGGCTACACATATGCCTATCAGAATATTTTTGATTACGGCAACCGCTACGGATATCGCCATCAGTGCCACGGTAAATATTACAAGCTCGAGATAAAAGGAGTCGAATGCCGCGAGGTTTCCGGAGTATGCAACGGAAGGATCGCGAGTGCTTTCCGTGCCGTCTCCGCTTTTGTTGCCGAGGTGCTTGCGCGAGATTATTTCCGACAGCTTTTTCATATCTTACTCCTTTGTGATCTTGAATTTATGAGAACTTTGGCTCTGAAAGCTTTTGAAGGATCCTTAAGGGCATTTTCCCGAAAAATCGCCTGAATGTTTCAGGTGTGATGGGCGCAACAGGCAGAAAGCTTTTGAAGGATCCTTAAGGGAACTTTTCTCGAAAAGTTCCCTTAAGCGCCCCCTCAACGTCCGCGGTATTTAAGGAGATTTCCGAGGGCGCTTTCGCTCTCGATTATCCGTCCGATTCCGGCGCATACACTCTCGAGAGGCCTTTTGGCAACCGTCACCTTGATTCCGGTGCGTTCGGTAATAAGCGTACCTATGCCGCGTAGCAGGGCGCCGCCGCCCGTAAGAGTAATGCCGAAATCGTATACATCGGAGGAAAGCTCCGGCGGAGTTTCCTCAAGCGTTGAGCGAATAGCCCCTATGATCTGTTCAAGCTCCTCCTCCATTGCGCGGCGCACGTCGGTCGACGTGATAACGGCGGTGGCGGCAAGCCCGGTGCCGAGATTACGCCCGAACACCTCCATGCTGCCTCCGTCGGCAGAGAAGTGAGCAGAGCCTATTTTTCGCTTGAGATCTTCTGCGGTAATGTCTCCGATGAGTATGTTTTTCTTTATTCTTAAGTATTTTATTATCGCTTCGTCAAGGTTGTCTCCCGCAACGCGCAGGGATTTGGAGGCAACGATCCCACCAAGGCTTATCACCGCAACCTCGGTCGTTCCGCCACCGATGTCGACGATCATACTGCCGCGCGCCCCCCCTACCTTAAGTCCGGTTCCGATCGCGGCGGCGAGCGGCTCTTCAATAAGAGCGACGGATTTTGCGCCTGCCTCGAATGTTGCGTCCTCAACCGCGCGTTTTTCGACTTCCGTAACTCCATACGGAATGGATATTATCACGGATGGACGGCTGAATATGGCTATCGAACCGGTGATCTCAAAAAAGGCTCTCAACATTTTTGACGTTACGTCATAATCGGCTATAACTCCGCCCATCAGAGGACGGAAAGCAAGTATGCCCTCCGGGGTCTTGCCGAGCATTCTGCGCGCATCGGGACCTATGGCAACAACTTCACGGCTTGCTTTGTCAATCGCAACGACCGAAGGCGATCTCAATATTATGCCTGCGCTTTTCATGTAAATCAGCGTGTTCGCCGTTCCGAGATCCACGCCTATCAGTTTCGCCATGAAATTGCTCCTTCCCTGAAAGATTAGATGGTATCCGAATTATCCGTATCGGCGGCACACCTGCCCGGCACAAATTCGGTGCTTCGGGCGGTGCATGGAGATCAGAAGGGCAGGTAGATGCCGTTGTCCCTCGCAAGATGTGACAGGGTGTTTACCGGCAGACCGACCACGTTGAAATAACAGCCGTCGATCCCTCTTATAACAGCCGCCGCACGCCCCTGTATACCGTAAGCTCCCGCTTTGTCGAGCGGCTCCCCGCTCCCAACATAGAAGTCGATAAAGCGGTCGTCGAGTGTGTCAAAGGTTACAAGGGTTTCGCAATGCGCCGCAAACGCACCGCGCGGACACGTCAGCGCCACACCGCTTACGACCGAGTGAGTGTTTCCCGAAAGCAGACGAAGCATTCTCTTTGCGTCGCTTTTGTCTTGCGGCTTTCCGAGTATCTCACCCTCAAAACAGACGACCGTGTCAGCGGATATGATGACGGTGTCGTCCGTGTAATTCCCGTGCTTGCGCAATATTTCCGCAGCGGCGGCACCCTTTTTGAGTGCAAGCGATTCGGTAAGCGCCGAGGGCAGTGCGGCAGAGCTTGTCTCGTCTACATCGGGACAAAGCAGGGAGAAGTTCAGTCCCAGGTTGTGCAGTATCTCTTTTCTCCTCGGAGAACCCGAGGCAAGTATGTAGTTCATTTTGCGGTTTTGCTCCGTAATTGTTTCAATAACTTATTATAAGCCATCTTGAATTATAGCACAAAAAGTGTCCGATTGCAATAAGTTATCGGCACATTGCACGCATTGTTACAATGGCGTAACAAATAAAACAAATAAAAAAACTAATAATGATCCGAAAAAATCGAAAAAACTCTTGACAAGACGGTGAAAGTATGGTATCATACATGACGTTATCCAAAGACAGCAGGTTACGGTAAAGGCGAAAGCTTTCCTGCCGAGGAGAGATCTTAAAACAATATATGTGTTTTTGTGTCTTTCTTCGCGCGGAAAATTTTCCGTTTTTACGAAGGAAGATTTTTTCTTTTTCCTGCGAAAATCTCATCAGGGAGGTGAAAAACAAATGCCCAGTGCAACAATTCTTGAACAGAAGAAGGCCGTGGTTGCGGATCTTGTCGAGAAGCTGAAGAATTCTCCCGCCGGAGTTGTCGTCAACTATCAGGGAATTACCGTTGAGGACGATACCGCAATGCGTAAAGCTCTGCGTGAAGCAGGCGTAAAGTATATGGTCATGAAGAATTCTCTGACCGGCAGAGCTTGCGAAGAAGTCGGACTCGGCGATATGAAGCAGTACCTCACAGGTATGACGGCTATCGCAATCAGCGAATCAGATCCCGTTGCTCCCGCAAAGGTAATCAAGAAGTACGCGGAGAAGATCGATTCTTTCGAGATACTCGCGGGTTATCTTGACGGCGCGGTAGTAGACAAGGACACCGTTACAGCACTTGCGGATATTCCTTCGAAGGAAGTCCTCATCGCGAAGTTCCTCGGAAGCATCAAGTCCCCCATTTACGGATTTGCATATGCTCTCCAGGCTGTTGTCGACAAAAACGGAGAGGCAGCAGCAGAGCCCCAGGCTTAAAACGACACTTTCGGTCTTTGCGGCGCGTCGCGGCATAGAGCACCGCATATTGTGAAATAATGCCGCACGGCGCTTCGGCGTCAAAAAATCAATTAAAAAAACAATCAGGAGGAAAATTAAAATGGCATCCGAAAAGATCACAAACATTCTTGAAGAAATAAAGTCCCTTACGATTCTCGAGCTCGCTGACCTCGTTAAGGCAGTTGAGGAGGAATTCGGCGTATCCGCTGCAGCTCCCGTAGGCGTTGCTGTTGCGGCAGGCGGCGCGGCAGCTCCCGCAGCAGAGGAGAAGACCGAGTTTGACGTCGTACTCAAGGAGTTCGGCGCAAAGAAGCTTGACGTTATCAAGGCAGTCCGTGAGATCACCGGTCTCGGACTTAAGGACGCTAAAGAGCTTGTTGAGGGCGCACCGAAGGAAGTTAAGACGGGCGTTTCCAAGGACGAAGCAGAGAAGATCAAGAAGGCTCTCGAAGAGGCAGGAGCAGTTGTCGAGGTTAAGTAATTTCAACCCGACCGTACATCCTGTTGCGGCTTTTGTGCATAGCGGGAGTCGCTGCAAAACCGTTCCGCGCATTGTTGCGCGGAACGGTTTTGCTTTTTGAGGTCAATATGTACGTTGTGTGCGCTGTACAAAAGAAAATGTTGGATAAAAGGCACTAAACTAAAACGAAAAATTGAGTTGACAAGACTTCAAAATAATATTATAATTATCTATATATAGTTTTAATGCGGAAATATGAGCGCACGCTTTTGCCCGTAACGGTTTTGCGTGACACGGCGGACTGCCGGAAGGTGCAGATAGGTCTTGCTTCGGGCTAGTGTTCTACGTGATTTCGCATTTGTCACAGAAAGGTATTGCTTGCGAATGATACGCAGTATGACAGCGTTCGGCAGGGCGCGCCGGACCGTGGACGGCAGAGATATCACCGTCGAGATAAAATCGGTAAACAACAGGTTTCTTGATTGCAGCGCCAGACTCCCGAGAGCGTATTCGTTTCTTGAGGAAAAAATAAAGCCACGGCTCGTTGAGGCGGGGATCAACCGCGGAAAGGTCGACGTTTTCGTCAATATCGAGCTTGTGGGAGAATCCGAGCTTAACATCGGACTGAACGCGGAATATGCCGCGGAATATATTGCCGCGCTCCGTCAGCTTTCGGAGAGGTTCGGACTGGCGGATGATATCAGCGTTATGACGGTGGCGAGAAACAGCGATGTATTTTCCGTGAGTAAAAGGGAAAGCGATGTGGGGAGGGACGCCCGCGCGTTCGGTGAAGTGCTCGGCGAGGCAATTGAAATATTCATCGCGGGCAGAGAGCGCGAGGGGGCAAATCTTGCCGCGGATCTCGGACGCAAGCTCGACTCTGTGGGAGAGATCGTAGGAGAGATAGAAAAGCTGTCGCAGGCTGATACGGAGGGATACCGTGTAAAGCTCGAAGAAAGGCTAAAGACCATGCTTTCCGACAACAAGATCACCTTTGACGAGAGCAGGATACTTACGGAATGTGCGATCTTCGCCGACAGGATATCCATTGATGAGGAATTGGTCAGACTGCGCTCGCACCTCGCCGGCTTTGCCGACACAATGCGTTCCGGGGAACCGGTCGGCAGACGGCTTGATTTTCTTGTTCAGGAGATCAACCGCGAGATAAACACCATAGGTTCAAAATGCTCGAATGCGCAAATAGCCGCACTTGTTGTCGACGCCAAATGCGAGGTCGAGAAAATGCGTGAGCAGATCCAGAATATAGAATAAAGTTAAATAATCCTGTCTCGGGGGAAGATAGCGTGAAAGTATTGAATGTCTTTAGGTGAAGTACATCTTTTTCACGCCCAAATTGCTCTCAAAATGGGACCCAACCCATTTTGATCTGCTTTGCAGATACGAGCAATTTCAATATTTATTTGAGCCGCCTGCGGCGGCATGGAGATTAGCGTGAAAGTATTGCATATCTTAAAGTGAAGTACATCTTTTTCACGCCCAAATTGCTCTCAAAATGGGAC
>JBJDZF010000338.1:0-2614 GCA_051867855.1 Eubacteriales bacterium | reverse complement strand
TCGTCGTAACGTCTGAGAATCCCGGCGTAAACGTAAAGGTCTGCAGAATCCAAATAGTTAACTTTTGTCTTGCCCTTGAAAAATTCCATAATGTACTTTTCCGCTTCCCTCTTATCGGTTTCGGTTACACGGCGAAGCGGCAGTGGAAGAGCATGAACCAGGTGAACCAGTTTTGCCTCTGCTTTGTACTCGGTGACTTCTTCAAGTGCATACTCAACTTCATTCATTATTCTGCGCCCGATTGTCCAGGTGCCTTTTACATCGAACATAGAAGGATCGGCACGACGCACTTTCGGATTTTCACGAATGACATTGGGATCTTTAATAGGTGTTTCGGGTTCCACCCAACGCACAAGGTCACGCGGGCATTGGTCACCTGCGGGAGCACAAAGAGGCATTAAATTAATACCTTCTCCGTACTTCTCACGAAGCAGGATTTTGACTTTACCCCAATAATCTGAAGAAATGACACTTCTCTGCTCCATAACCTGCGCCGGGCATGCAATGTTTGCTATCACACCGGTGAGCTTCTTATTCTCGTCGTATGTAAACATCATTTCGATGCCGCTGTCATTGCCACCTTCAAGCTCGGTAAATGTCGCGTTATCTACGTCTCCCCACATTTTAGCAGTTTTATCGGCATAGCAAACGCGGCGGTTCATTCCTACGGCAGCTCTGCCGAATCCGTTTGCAAAACAACCTGTCTTACGGTTGTTCCATGCCTCGTTTACTGCTTCTGCAATCTTTTCGCTGACGAATTCAAGTATATCCATCGGTTGCATCGGGTCGGGATCGCCGGCTTCCGGTATATACTCACATCCCTTTGGTATAAACTTTTCTAAATAAACCTTTTCGACCGTGGAGTTAAATGTATCTTCAGGATTCGGTATCGTGTAAGAGTTGTGAATATGGGGCGATGAAATAATTACTTTACGAACATCCAACCCATCTGCTTTGATTTTACGACGGGAATAATTCAAAAGTGTTTGACAGATTTTTACAACATCACATGAGCATAAAACCGCCTGATCTCCATCAGATTCAATCGCCAACGCCGTCACCTTCAATGGAGTTTCGACTATATTAGTAACGCGCTCGAAAAACTCCCCAGCCAGGGCTATTTTTTGTGTTGGAGTTATATCAACCTCTGACCAACCGAATTTTAACATTTTTTCTCCTTTCAAGCATATACTTTAAGTTATTCAAAACCAAAATAAATGGGCCTTTGAAAATTATGATTTTTAAATACATCTTCTGCAACTGTAACGCTATAAGCCGTATTTCATGATATAAAGCACAAATCATTGAACAAATAATGCAGTTACTATCTCAAAATTTGATACAGGCAGAGTTACCTTGCCGTCCTTGACCGTTAGTTCTTCTGTCACATTTTCCAAAAGATCGCAGAGGTACGCCTTGGTGTAAGTATCGGAAACTGTCAGCGTTACGCGCGACTTACAATCGTAAGCATCATAAAATCTTACTATAAGGCTATCATCGTTCTCTGCTTTCTTAACTGCCGTGATGACAGCATTAGGCTTATCTACCGACACAAACGAATAGCTCTCAGCAAGGTCGCCCTTATTGGCGGCTATTTTCTTTTCGTAAAGCGGCTGATTGAGGACATAACTTTCCTCCATTACGCCTCCCTTGCGGAAGTCCTCGGTATGCGGGTAGAGCGAGTAAGTGAACTGCTGTCTGCCCTGGTCTGCCTCGGGGTTGGGATCGGTTGCGCATTTAATGAGGGTAATGCTCATTTTGTTGCCCTCGACAGCATGACCGTACTTTCCATCGTTAAGCATTGCAACTCCGTATCCGCTCTCGGATACGTCCACCCACTTGTGGGCGTATGTTTCGAACTTCGCCTTATCCCAGCTCGTATTTTCGTGTGTGGGACGGGTAACGTGACCGTACTGCACGTCAAAGGTTGCGTTCATAGCGTGTACATTCAAGGGAAATACGGCTTTAAGCACCTGATGATGCTCGTGCCAGTCAATATCTGTTACGAAATCTATACGGCTACTTTCGGAATAAAGCCACAGTTTCTGACTGATGGCAGAGTGCATATACACCCTTTCAATCAGAAATCCTGCCCTCGTTCCGTCGATTATGGGCGTAATAACGGTATTTCCGTCAATCTCGTATGCCTTTAGCTTGTAGTAATCCTCTATCTCCCATGCGTCGTACTTCGTGGGATTGTCCTCAAAAGCGATAAGGACATTGCCTTTATCCGTCAGGACCTCCCTATGTACACGTTTATCAAATAGCTTTACAATCTGTCCTGCATTGTTCAGAGTAAGTATATAATAATCGTTCTCTGCAGTGAGTCCGTCTACCTTTACCTTGCTGTCGACATCGGTGTCCTTTACCACCGTCCAACCAAATGAGGGTACTGTCTGCTGTGTTTCAACATATCCCTTCTGTGTGACTACCGCTTTTCTCTCAAAGCACGTGGGGTTGTATACAAGTACGCCACCGTCGGTATTGATACGGCTCGCTATTCTGTCCAGCTTCTCGTCTATCACATTATTTCCGTATTCCGCTATTTCGGCGTAGTCCTTATCCGTTCCGTCGTAGACTTCTTTTATGGATGAGCCCGGGAGAATATCGTGAA
>JBJDZF010000337.1:0-2615 GCA_051867855.1 Eubacteriales bacterium | reverse complement strand
CATCCAGCTGCACCCCATGGCAATTCCCGAAATACAGATATACACCGTCTCTCTTTTGTGCTTCGGAAACGCAGGCTTTTTACCCGTGGCAAAAAAGACCGCACCGAGGAGAAGCCCGCCTGCCAGTGTGCGCAGAAGCACGATCTGTACGCTCCCGAGACTTATGTGGCTTGCAATTATGCCGTTTACTCCGAAGAGCAACAGAGCCGAAATATGTTTGAAATATTCTTTTTTCATATACTATTGCTTACATTGAAGGTGCACCTGTCGGGTGCACATTATTTTTGCCTGCCTGCCGATCCCATCGGAAATCGGCAGGCAGGCTCGGAATTACTTTGTTTCGTGCTTTTTCAGCGGCTTGCGGGTCCCGTCCGGGTACTCGATGACTGTATGCTCGAGCGTGGCGGAAAACGATGCTCTGATGTCGTCGAGATATTCTTGGCGCAGTCGGTTTTGCTCCTCTGCTTCCTCGTTTGTCAGCGGGGCAATTCTCGCCTTTCTTGCAAGCTCGTTTATCCTGTCTATCTTTTTCTGTTCCATGCAACCGGCACCCTTGCTTTAAGCTCTTATATTGATCCCGAGCTGTTTATCAAGCGCCGAGAGGATCTTTGAGGATACTTTTTCGGTTTCCTCAACGGTAAGAGTTCTGTCAGGTGCACGGAGAACGACACGCAAAGACACCGATTTTTTGTTCTCACCCACCTGCGGACCCGTGTATATGTCGAACAGGCTTATGTCCTCAACCAGTTTTCCGCCGGCTTCCTGCATGATGCCCTCGATCTTTCCGACCTCAAGGTCTGAATCGCAGACAAATGAGAAATCGCGCGTGCTGGCAGGGAATTTCGGGAGCGGACGGTAATGCCTGTCGGTAACGGCGGCAGAGAAGATCCTGTCGAAATCAAGCTCCGCGGCGTACACTGGCAGGGAAATGCCGTAGTTTTTCATCACAAGCGGGTGAACCTGTCCGAGAATTCCCAAAACTTCGCCCTTGGCGGATCTTATTTCAGCACACCTTCCCGGGTGATAGGAGGCATTGTCAGATACGGCGGCAAAAGCGGCGTCCTTTATTCCGGCAAGCTTTAAGATGTTTTCGCAAACGCCCTTGACGGTATAGAAATCGACGTCCCCGTACATTCCGACGGTAATTACCTTGTTCTCGTCGGGGAGTGTATCATCACCCGTGGGTATATAGACCGACGCCGATTCGTAAAGGCGCACGTTTTCGTTGTTGTAATTGATATTTCTCGTGATAACTTCGAGCATGGAGGGCAGGGCAGTCGTGCGCATTACGCTTGTGTCCTCGCCGAGGGGATTGGAAATGACTATCGATCTTCTCAACGCGCTGTCGGACGGCATACGGATCTTGTCATAATATTTGGGACTGATGAAAGAGAAGGTCTGTATCTCGGAGAGTCCCATGCCCGTCATGGCTCTCTCTATTGCAAGCGCAAAGCTCTGCTTCGGGGTTCTCATTCCGCAGGTGGTTTCCGCCTTGATGTTCGATGACGGAATGTTGTTGTATCCGTAAATGCGGGCGATCTCCTCCGCAATATCGTTCATGCACTCTATGTCGCCTCTGAAGGACGGAGGGGTAACGCTCTTATCGCCGACGGTAAATTCAAGGCTTTCGAGGATCTGCTTCATGTATTCTTCCGAAAGTCCGACGCCGAGGAAGCGGTTTATTACATCCGCGTCGAGCGCAAGCACGGGCATTTCCTTCTTTTTGGGGTAAATGTCGGCAGTGCCGTCAACCACATCTCCCGCTCCGAGCAGTTCAACAAGCTCGCAGGCGCGCATAAGTGCGGGCAGGCAGTTCTCTGCGTCAAGTCCTTTTTCGAATCTTGCAGAGCTCTCGGTCCTCATGCCGTTTTTCTTTGCCGTTACACGTACCGATGAGCCGAGGAAGCAAGCCGATTCAAATACGACCGTTTTGGTAGACTCCGTTATCTCGCTGTTTTCGCCGCCCATTATCCCGGCAAGCGCCACTGCTCTCGCGTCGTCGGCTATGACAAGCATTGTAGAGTCGAGCGTGTGCGGCTGCGAGTCGAGAGAGACGAATTTTTCTCCGTCACACGCACGCCGAACGTCAATTTTCGAGCCTTTGAGACAGCTGTAATCAAACGCGTGCATCGGCTGTCCGTATTCGAGCATGACGTAGTTGGTTATGTCCACTATGTTGTTGATCGGACGCACACCGCTTGCACGCAGGCGCATCCTTAACCACAGCGGAGACGGCTCTATTTTAACATTTTTTACGACGCGTGCCGCATAGCGTTTGCACAGGTCGGGCGCGCTTATGCCCACGGAGATATAATTTGAGATATCGTCACCGTCGCCGGAGCCTTTGACGTGCGGTGTCGGAACGGTGAGCTTTCTGCCGAAAGATACCGCACTCTCACGCGCCAGACCTATAACGGAGAGACAGTCGGGGCGGTTTGAGGTTATCTCAAACTCAACGACACTGTCGCGGAGCATGAGAGCGTCGCGGATATCTTTTCCTATCATACTGCGGAATTCTTCGTCGAGTATAAGGATACCGTTCGGTTCCTTTCCGGGCATATCGTGCTCGCTGAGATTCAGCTCGCCCATGGAGCACAGCATACCGTTGGACTCCA
>JBJDZF010000336.1:0-2616 GCA_051867855.1 Eubacteriales bacterium | reverse complement strand
CGGATATGCCGCAATTGTTCATATTTCGGATGACGGTAAAACACTCAGCTATGTTGACTCCTGCAACAGCCTTATCAGCATTGGAACTTCACGTTCAAAATTTACCGTTAGGTATGATGCGACAAGTGGACTCTACTATTCACTTGTTTCAACCCCAACCGTTGAAAATCAACATTTCCAGAGAACGGTATTGAGTCTTGTGTATTCGGATGACCTAATAAATTGGACGATCGCTACGTCCGTTCTTGTTGACCGCGAACTTATGAATGAAGACTATGCGGCTGTTAGCCATGGATTTCAGTACTGTGATTTCGTCTTCGACGGTAACGTTATAATTATGGTCGTAAGAGAGGCAACAGGATATACCAATTATTTTCATGATGGAAAGTATACAACGTTTTACAGGATCGAGAATTTCAGAAGTCTGACGGATTGAGGAAAAACAAAGGGGATAGTGCATGAAAGGTATTACAGGCTGGAGCTTTGATTGGTACAGACCACCGGTAAACGACGGAAACAGGGTATATATTTGTCAGGTGATCCCTTCAGAGGGAAAAATATATCTGGCATACAAGAGTGACCTGTCACCGCGTGAATGGCAGATTAATTTCAGAAAAAAGTCCTCCGAGGATATGTGGCAAACGGTCACTGCACGTCAGAACAATGTTACCATATCTTCTCTGGATAATGAGTGCGACTATGAGTTTTATGTTTGTTCCGGAGAACTGCGCAGCGCCGTCGGTTATGCGAGGACCGGAGAATGTGTCGGAAGAACGGTAAATTATCTTCATCCAGATGACCCGAAATATTCTTTTTCCGGACAGCATCTCTGTACTCCATCGATACTGAAACATCCCGACGGATATATGCTTGCCTCAATGGATGTATATGAGGGGAAAGCCCCCCAGAATCTGACGCTGATATTTAGGTCTGACGACGACGGGGAAAACTGGTACCATTATACCGAACTTTTTCCCTGCTTTTGGGGTAAACTGTTCCTGCATGACGGATATATATATATGCTTGGTGTCTCTACCGAATACGGCGATCTGCTGATAGGAAGGTCGACTGACGGCGGAAAGAATTTCTGTACGCCAACGGTCATTCACAGAGGCTCGTGTGCAAGTTGGTATCCGGGATGGCATAAAAGCGCCATGCCGTTGACAGCATGCCGTGGCAGACTTTGGACAGGAGTCGATTACGGCAGTCACAAAACCGGGGGACACGCCACATGCCTGTTATCCGTGCCGGAGAACGCTGACTTGTTGGATCCGGAAAACTGGAGCATCAGCGAACCGTTGAGCTTCGATCCCGGTTGGGAGGGTGCGGTCAGTGGCGATCACCGTGGATTCATCGAGGATAACGCCGTTGTGTTTCCCGACGGGGAAATAGGAATAATCGCCAGATATCTTACCGACCTCGGAACTCCGGCTTACGGCTTGGCAGGACTACTGAGAGGAAATGCCGCCGCACCGGAGGAGCAACTGAAATTCTATAAGTTTGTGGGCTTTAGCGGCAATCTGTCCAAATTTGACGTGCTGTATGACGAAAAAAGCAGAATGTACTGCTCGATCATCAACAGTATAAGGGACGAGAAAAATGTTAAGGCGAGAAATGTCCTTTCGTTTGCCGTCTCCACCGATCTTGAAAACTGGACGGAGATATGCGATCTTCTTGATTGCAGTGATAAGGACGCTTCAAAGACAGCGTTTCAGTACGTATCGTTTGCTTTTGACGGAGACGACATAATTTATCTGTCGAGGACCGCATTCAATAACGCACAGAATTATCATGATAACAATTACATTACATTCCACAGAATAAAAAATTTCAGGGAGCTGTATCAATAAAATCTATTTATCGGCAGTTGCGAAAGGCGAACATAATATGCAGACAATGTACAAGCAGGTAAAAACTTATCTGAATATTCTCGGGCAGCAGAGGTATTCCGTTCTGAGTAGAATAACCGAAGTGGAGGCATTTGAGTGCGGTTACAGAGAAAACACACAGGTGCCGGATGACGAATGTTTCTCACCATTTGATGTGGAAAAGGATACGTGGGGCAACGGGTATGATGCACACGCCTGGTTTAAATTCCGGGTTGTCATACCGGATAAATATGCTTCGGAGGATGTTTTCTTAAATATAATAACAAACCGGGATAACGGTTGGGATCCCAATAACCCACAGTTTATTGCTTATATCGATGGAAAGATGATACAGGGAATGGACACCAACCACAGGCGTTTGTATATTGCTTCTCCGGGCGAGCATCAGATACACATTTACGCTTATACGGGTATAAATGCGGTAAGCGTAAACTTTAAGGCGGAGCTGTGTGTTCTTAACAGAGAAGTTGAAAAACTGTGGTATGATATCAAGACACCGCTGGAAGCTCTCGACTTTTTGCCCCAGACAGGGTACGAATACGCCAATATCCTGAGTAAACTTCAAGTTGCAGTTGGAATGCTTGATATGTACATGATACCTTCTGATGCCTTTTTTGAATCGGTACACAAGGCATCAGAATATATGACACGGGAGTTTTACGGTGCATTCTGTTCATCCCCTTCGGGTGATATCCCCAAAGTCACGGGCATCGGTCATACGCATATC
>JBJDZF010000335.1:0-11406 GCA_051867855.1 Eubacteriales bacterium | reverse complement strand
CGCTTCACAGAAACGCCGCACAGGTCTCGCCCGACGCGCAGGGAAGGATCCTGCTTCCCGTGTCGCTTATCGAACACGCGAAGATAGTCAAGGGCGCCGTGGTGGTAGGTTGCGGCACTTACGCGGAAATCTGGGCAGAGGAAGAGTACGACAAGGCGCTCGGCGAAGAGGACCTCGACGCGGTCAAGGCAACTCTCGAGTCGTTCGGACTCTGATATCGGTCACAGATATGGAAAACAGGGAGTTTTCTCATTATTCGGTCATGCTCGGAGAGAGCATAGACGGACTTGACATAAAGCCCTCGGGAATATACGTCGACGGAACGGCGGGCGGGGGTGGCCATTCATTCGAAATAGCAAAGAGACTTACCGACGGACGTCTTGTGTGTATAGATCAGGACTCCGCAGCCATTGCCGCCGCCGGCGAGCGACTGAGCGTCTTCGGAGATAAGGTCGTGATGGTGCGGAATAATTTTTCCGAGCTTGAGAATGTGCTCGGTCAACTCGGAATAAGCGCCATCGACGGAATGTTGCTTGATCTCGGGGTTTCCTCGTATCAGCTCGATACCGCAGAACGCGGTTTTTCATATAACGCCGACGCTCCGCTCGACATGAGAATGGACGACCGTGCCGCGCTTGATGCAAAGCAGGTTGTCAACACCTATCCGGAGAGCGAGCTGAGGAGAATTTTGTTTGAATACGGAGAGGAAAAATTCGCCCCGAAAATTGCGGCGGCAATCGTCGCACAGAGGGAGAAAGAGCCGATAGAAACCACGGCACGCCTCGCCGCGATAATAAAGAATGCGATCCCCCCTCGGGCAAGAGAGGGCGGGCATCACCCCGCAAAGAAGAGCTTTCAGGCAATACGTATCGAGGTAAACAAAGAGCTCGACGTAATTGAGCCGACTCTGCGTAATGCGGTGCGGTTTCTGAAGCCGGGAGGCAGACTTGCCGTCATAACATTCCATTCCCTTGAGGACAGAACGGTGAAGCAGACCTTTGCGTCTCTGTCGCAGGGGTGCATATGCCCAAAGGATCTTCCCGTGTGCGTGTGCAATAACAAGCCTGTAATAAGGATAATCACAAAAAAGCCCGTGTTGCCGAGCGCCGCGGAGCTTGCGGTAAATCCGCGCTCAAGAAGTGCAAAGCTCAGGGTCGCGGAAAAAATTTAGATCTGTATATAATCGTTTGTATATAATCGGAACGGAGGTAGTTTGATATGTCTTCGCAATACGGAAATGATTCATATTCCCGCTGCATTGCCGAGCTGCGTGCAAGATACAGCGGCAGAGGTGTAAGCGTAAGTGTACGTAAAAATGCCGAGGATCAGGTGAAAAAAGAAG
Organism: Eubacteriales bacterium; assembly: GCA_051867855.1. Taxonomy (GTDB): domain Bacteria; phylum Bacillota; class Clostridia; order Oscillospirales; family CAG-272; genus HGM12713. Next base: position 10,064 of record JBJDZF010000335.1, on the reverse strand, counting down.
AGCAGACCCGTGAAAATACCTCCGAGACATATTATCTGTTCGACTCCCGCAGCGGAATAGCCAACCGCTACCGCAGCGGAGAATACAACGGAAGCAAATATATGACCTCCGATGACTTTGTGAGATACTTCAGAAGCCGCAGACCTTACAGTATGCCCGGCAGAGCCGAGGCATCGGTGGCGGAGCAGAACGTAAACGGAGTGGTCGGGGTAGACAGAAGCACAAGAGCAGTGGCATCCGGGAAAGAGAAAAATCCGGACTCCGGCTCAAAGGAGGGTCACTTAAAAACCGCGCTGCTGACTTTTATCAATAAATGGCTTCCGGTTGAGAGTAAGGAAGGACGAACAACGGGAACAAAATTCAGACTTCCCGCAGCGGCGATGGGCAGCATCGCCGTCTTTGCGCTCTCTCTCGGACTTATTGTCAGCGGCTCCGTAATGATAGGAAAGGCATCCGCAAGCATCGGAGAGCTCAACACGGAGATATCCGTGCTCGAGGCGCGCCGTGCGGATCTCGAGGGTCAGCTTGACCTCAAGTACGACATGGAGGAGATAAAAGCCGAGGCGGAGTCCTTGGGTATGGTGCAGAACAAATACGTCGGCGGTGAATACCTCGACGCGGACTCGCACGAGAAATCGGAAATATACGAGCAGGAGGAAAAACAAGTCGGCCTTGCCGCGCTGTTGAGCGCATTCGGTATCAGGTTTGACTGACGAATAAATGCCGGCATTGCCTCATATATATAAATGTAAATTGCGGATAAGCCCTTTTTCGGCGGGTCTGATTCCGAAGCATGAAGGAGAGGAGAGAGAATGGCCGGCAACACACTGAGCACGGGGGCGCTCAGGCGCTCGACAATACTCGGAGGATTGATATTCGCGGTGTTTGCCGCTCTGCTTATCAGGATACTGATAATACAGACGGTGAACTTCGACAAATATCAGAACAAGGTTATACAACAGATAACCACCGAGTCGGCGGTTCCTGCCGACAGGGGTAAGATCTACGACAAAAACGGAAATATTCTTGCTACAAACATAACGACCTACCGCGTCTTTATCTCGCCTTCTTCAATAAAGAGTTCACAGCAGGAAGCAAACGAGAGCGGAAATGTGAGAGCAAATTACGCGGATACGATCTCGCGCGGACTCTCCGAAATACTCGGTGTCAGTTACGACAGCGTATACAAGCAGGCGACGGAGTATACCAAATATCTCGACCGGACCATAAAAAGAAAGGTCGATGAGGACACCGCCGACCTTGTGCGTGAATTTATCGACGAAAACGCACTTGAGGATATGGTATATCTCGAGGCGCAGAGCACAAGATATTATCCCTACAAGTCTCTTGCGGCGCACGTTCTCGGCTTTACGGACAGTGACGGTACGGGACTTTACGGAATAGAATATGAATATGACAACTATCTTAAAGGCATAGACGGATATTACATAAAAGCGAGAGATTCATACGGCAATGAAATGCCGATGGAGTACGCAAGCTACATCGAAGCCGTGGACGGCTACAATGTTAAGACAACGCTGGATGTGAGCATACAGAGCTTCCTTGAGGAGCAGCTGGAGCTTACCGTGACGGAAACCGAGGCGCTCAACCGCGCGTGCGGTATAGTTATGGACGTAAATACCGGTGCGATACTCGCGATGGCAACATCGTCGAAATTCGACCTCAACGACCCATGGCAACTGGACGAAGCGTCACAGATCAAGATGACGCAGATCGGCGTGACCGGCGGAACCGATGAATATGACGCGCTTCGCCTCAAGCTTCTTACCACGATGTGGTCGAACAAGGCTATAACCGAAAGCTACATACCCGGTTCTACCTTCAAGATCATAACCTCATCCATGGCGCTTGAGGAAAATGTGGTAAAGCTGACCGAATCCCTGAACTGCTCCGGCTCGCACGTCGTGCTCGGTCAGAGGATCCACTGCCACAAGACCACGGGTCACGGAACACTGACCTTTGCCGAGGGACTTCAGCAGTCCTGCAACGTCTGGTTCATGACGCTCGGTCAGAGGCTCGGAGTGGAAAATTACACGAAATACGCAAAAGCCTTCGGATATTATGAAAAAACGGGTATTGACCTGCCCGGAGAGGGAAACAGTATATTCGCGTCGCAGATGAGCGAGCTTGATCTTGCCATCTATGCTTTCGGACAGAACTTTACCGTGACCCCTATCCAGCATATCAGCGCGATTTCCGCTGTTGCCAACGGCGGAGATCTTCTCACCCCTTATGTTGTCGAGACGATAACGGATAATTCCGGAAACGTCGTCTATCAGCATGAGACTGCCGTGAAAAGACAGGTTGTCAGCGAGGAGGTCTGCAAGACCATTGCAACCATACTCGAGGAGGGCGTTTCCGGAGACGGAGGCGCGAAAAACGCGTATGTTGCCGGATACCGTGTCGCAGCCAAGACCGGTACCTCCGAAAAAAAGGAGATGGAGTGCCCGAGATGCGGAAGCACCGCTCTTCCCGCGCAAAAGGTTGAGGATATAGAGTATTACGAGTGCAGTATTTGCGGACTCAGGGGAGAAAAGGGAGACTTCAATAAGAGCGAAAAATATATCTGCTCAACTGCCGCGTTCGCACCCGCGGACGACCCGCAGGTCGCCATTATCATAATGGTCGACGAGCCTACAAAGGGTTCGCTTTACGGAAGCACCGTGGCGGCGCCGTATGTCGGCAACGCACTCAAGAATATTCTCCCGTACATGGGAGTCGAGGCGGTGTATACCCCCGAAGAGCTTGCAAAAATGGCGGTCAAGGTTCCCAACTGCACGGGCTACAGCATCTCTTATGCGACAAGCATAATTGAAAATTCAGGACTTAAGGTAAGTGTGGTCGGGAACGGAACATCGGTCAAAAAACAGATCCCTGCCGCAGGCTCTTATATTGAGAGAGAGTCGGGCACGGTGGTTCTTTACACCGACACAAGTGACCCGACGGAGGACATCGAAATTCCGAATCTTATCGGAATGACGGCGCTCTCGGCAAATAAGACGCTTGTCAACCGAGGACTGAACATAAAGATCGAGGGAACAAGCAATTACCTCAGCGGCAAGGGCGCCGTTGTTGTCGATCAGTCGATAGCGGCGGGAACAAAGGTCGCAAAGGGCACGGTCGTGACCGTTACGTTCAGACATATCGACGAGGACGACGAGTAGTATTACAAATCACGGATAAAAACAAAATATCCGAAAATAATAAAAAAGGCAAAGCAAAAATACGTTCGGCACAGCGTCTGTGCCCGGAGGTTTAAACAATAAAAACTTTCGGAGGTGCCAATGAGGCTTTGCGGTCTTCTGTCCGGTGCGGGTATTGACATACCCCGCGGAATCGAAGACGTCGAAATTACCGGAATTGCCACAGATTCAAGGAAGGTAGTGCCCGGAGGTATGTTTATCTGCATTGACGGATTGCATACGGACGGACACAAATATATCGCAAATGCAGTTGATGCCGGTGCCGCGGTTATCGTGGCGGAGCTTGGGCGTGACGTGAGTGTGGGTGGTGCCGCAGCTATTATTATGGTTGAAAACACGAGACGTGCGGCTGCTCTGCTATATAATTCGTGGTACGGCGTTCCTGCACGGAAGATGAAGATCATCGCCGTGACGGGGACCAACGGCAAAACTTCCGTTACATATATGCTCAAAGCAATATATGAGCGTGCGCTCTATCGTTGCGGAATAATCGGAACGGTGGGGTGCGAGTCGGCGGGAAGGAAAATCGAGACTCGCGGAGATGATCCGCTCTCAAATATGACTACGCCGGATCCGTCCGAGCTGTACCGTGTACTTTCGGTCATGGCGGACGACGGCGTGGATTATGTCTTTCTCGAGGCAACTTCGCACGCGTCAGCGCTTTCAAAACTGGAAGCGATTCATTTCGACACTCTGATATTTACAAATCTGACACAGGATCACCTCGATTTTCACGGGGATATGAACAGTTACTTCGCCGCAAAGGCACATCTGTTTTCAATGTGTGACAGAGCGGTGATAAACGCCGATGACAAATACGGCGTGAGAATAGAGCAGGCAAGCGCCGGCAGTGAGATCGCCGTGTGTTCCTGCGAGAAGAAGGACGCGGATTTTTTTGCGTCGGATGTGTTTTTTTCCGGATCGAACGGAGTCGGATACACTCTTGTTTCCGGCGAGGCAAGTTTTCCTGTCACCGTTCCGATCCCCGGTTACTTTACGGTCATCAATTCGCTCGAGGCGGCGGCGTGCGCGCTGTGCGGGGGGATCTCCCCCCGGATCATCGCAAGTGCCCTCTCGGAGTTTGGCGGAGTTCCCGGCAGAATGGAGAGTGTGCCGATACCGCGGGAACTCGGTTTTTCCGTCTTTATAGATTACGCGCATACGCCCGATGCCATGGAGAATCTGCTGCGCAGTGCGCGCGGATTTGCAGGGACGGGGCAGAGAATAGTGATTCTCTTCGGTTGCGGCGGAGACAGAGACAGAAGCAAACGCAAGGAGATGGCGCATATTGCCTCGCGGCTCGCCGACTCGGTCATAGTAACCTCGGACAACAGCCGCAGTGAGGATCCGATGCAGATCATTTCGGATATCATGCGCGGCATAGACAAGGAAAAGGAATACGCGGTGATTCCGGAGCGTAAAAAGGCGATTGAGTACGCCGTGCGCAATGCAAGACGCGGAGATATAATCCTCCTCGCCGGAAAGGGTCACGAAGCGTATGAAATAGACGGAACCGGCAGGCATCCGTTTGACGAAAAGCAGACAGTGACACAGGCGCTCGGCAATTTCGGGCGCGGTACGCAGGATAAATAAGCAGAAAAACGCCAAAAAGGGAGATGATTTCCGATGAAGGTCAATATCGGTTGGAATAAAATAACAATGTCGAAACTCGCACAGATATGCGGCGGGATCCTCTGTTGCATAGGTGGCGAGAGCAACACCGATATTCCTTTTGAGTCGGTATGCACCGATTCGCGTGAGACCGACGCCAACGCACTTTTCATTGCGTTCGGCGGTGAGAGAGTTGACGGACACGATTTCATCGGAGACGCACTCTCCGCAGGCAGCGGTTGTGTGCTGTGCGAGCGCATCCCGGAGAGAATAACCGACCGCAGATGTGCGGCGGTCGTCGTTGAGGACTCGGTCAAGGCAGTGGGAGAGCTTGCAAAGGCATATGACCGAAGCATAAACCACAAAAAGGTCGCGGTTACCGGAAGCGTCGGCAAAACCACTACCAAGGAATTCATAGCCGCAGTACTTGCGGAAAAATTCCGCGTTCACAAGACAGAGGGAAATTACAACAGTAACATAGGACTGCCGCTTACCATTCTCTCTATGAAGGACGACACGCAGGTGTCGGTGCTTGAGATGGGTATGAGCGGACCCGGGGAGATCGATTATCTTTCAAGACTTGCGGAACCGGATATAGCGGTAATAACAAATATCGGTTCTTCGCATATCGAGTATCTCGGAAGCCGCGAGAACATCTGCAGCGCAAAGCTTGAGATAGTAAACGGACTTCAGAAGGGCGGCACATTGCTTGTGAACGCCGACGAGCCGATGCTTTTCGGTTATCGCAATCCCGAGATAAACATTGTGAGTGTCGGTATAGATAATCCGAAGGCAGACTACCGCGCCGTCAATATCAGAACACAGGGTATGACTACGGTTTTTGACGTCATTACTCCCGTATCGGAGCTTAAAGATCTCACCATTCCCACCATAGGGAAGCACAACGTGTACGCCGCGCTGTTTGCCTGTGCCGTTGCCGAAAGAATGGGCGTGGAGCCCGCGCTTATCGGGAGAGGACTGTATAATTTCAGGCAAGTCGGCATGAGGCAGAATATTTATTCCCTCGGCGGCATAAAGATTATCGAGGACTGTTACAATGCAAGCCCCGAATCCATGAAGGCGGCTATCGGCGTTCTTAAGCAGATGTCTACCGACGGTAAGGGAAGAATGACGGCGTTGCTCGGCGATATGTACGAGCTCGGAGAGCACAGCGGCAGTTACCATGAGCAGGTGGGTGCGGAGTTCGCACTCTCGGGCGGTGAGCTTCTGTTTACCTTCGGAAAGTCAGCCGACGATATTGCAAACGGTTCGGTCCTGCACGGTATGTCAAACGAAAAGGTTTTCCGAAACGACGATATATCCAACCCCGAGCTCAGCGGCGAAATGCTTCTGCATTCACTGCGCGAGGGTGACGTGCTGTTGGTTAAGGCGAGCCGCAGAGTGGCGGCAGAGCGTGTCATCAAATACCTCAAGGACAACAGCGACAGACTGTGCAGATAAATAATGATTATTAACGGAGCATCCTGATGTACGGACGGTTATTAACACAATTTCTAATAGCAGGAGCTGCGACATTTATCCTTACAGTCATCCTTGCACATTATATCATCCCGGTACTTCGCGGGCATAAGGTGGGGCAGTCCATACGTCCCGAGGGACCCTCGTGGCACAGAAGCAAGGCGGGTACCCCGACAATGGGCGGTATCTGCTTTATCATGGCGATGCTTATCGTTCTTGCCGGAGTCACTGTATATTACGCCGCGCGCAGGGAACAGAGGGAGCTTATTCCCATGGCACTCACGCTCGGGCTTGCGGTATTTAACGGACTTATTGGCTTTGTCGATGATTATTGCAAGCTTCTCAAGAAGATGAATGAGGGACTCAAGGCTTATCAGAAGTTCATTCTGCAGCTCCTCGTGGCGGCGCTCTATATCTTTGCGCTTAAGGTTACCGGATACCTCGACACGGTGCTCCATATCCCGTTTACGGATATTGACGTGGAGCTCGGTATAGTGTATTACATTTTTGCCCTTTTCCTTATAACGGGCATGGTAAACAGTGTAAATCTTACCGACGGTATCGACGGCCTTGCGGCTACCGTAACGCTTGTCATCAGCTGTTTCTTCGCTTTTGTTGCGTTTAATATGGCAAGTATTCCGCTCGCACTCATATCGGGTGCGATGATCGGCGGGATGGTCGGATTTCTTATATACAATCTTCACCCCGCACGGGTGTTTATGGGCGATACGGGTTCGCTTTTCCTCGGAGGGATAGTTACGGGCGCCGCGTTTCTGATAAACAATCCGCTCATAATCGTGATTGCGGGCGGCGTTTACGTCATAGAGGCTCTGTCCGATATAATTCAGGTCGTCAGCTTCAAGCTTCGGGCAAAGCGTGTGTTCAAAATGGCGCCTATCCATCATCATTTTGAAAAATGCGGATGGAAAGAGGGCAAGATAGTTGCGGTTTTCAGTATTGTGACCGTACTTTTGTGTGTGGCGGCGTGGTTCGGACTCTGATGATTGAAAAATAAGCCGTGCGCGGAAAGCGTAAGCGGCGTCGTCTGAATAATCTCGGGATATCGGGGGTGTCTGATTTTGAAAAAGGAGAAGAAAAAAGCGGAACGCTTGCCCGCCGACAGCTTGATTTCCCGCAGCAAAAGGTCGGCTCAAAAAAAAATAAACGATCTGAGGCTCCGGCACGAGGATATGCTCGAGAGAAACGATTCGATCTATCTCGAGCCCATAGGCGCACCGCAGGAGGACGACAAACCGCAACCGCTTTGCCGCGGCAGCGTGGATATGTGGTTTTTACTCTGGGCGATGCTGCTGTTGTGCTTCGGAGCCGTTATGTCTTACAGCGCAAGTGCGGTGTACGCCGAGCAGAGATATGACAGCTCGACGTATTTTCTCTGGAGATACATAGTCTTCAGTGTGGCGGCAATAGCAATAACGATCCCTTTTGTGGTATTTGCGCGCCCGTGGTTCTGGAGATGGTTCGGAGTTGCGACATACGGAGCATCGGTACTCCTGCTGCTTCTTGTGCTTGTTATAGGTACGACGGGCGGCGGTGCGCAGAGATGGATCGAACTCGGTCCCATTACCGTACAGCCCTCCGAGGTGGCAAAGCTCGGGGTCATAATGGTTCTGGCACTGTATATGTCAAAATACGAAAAGAAGATCAGCTCCATACAGAAATTCGGCGGCAACTTCAAGCACGGATTTCTTATGCCGATGGTGTTTATCGGACTTATATGCGTGCTTGTTGCACTCGAAAAGCACATATCGGGACTCATGATCATCGGTATGATCGGTGTAGCCGTGATGTTCCTCGGAGGGACACGTCCGAAATGGCTTGCAATGTTCTTCGGATGCATCGCTCTGGCGGGCGGAGGCCTTATTGCCGTCTCCTCGTATGCTCAGGAAAGAGTAAACACATGGCTGCATATCGAGGAGGTTGACCCGCGCGGAGCGGCGTGGCAGACGCTTCAGGGACTTTACGCCATAGGCTCGGGCGGATTTTTCGGACTTGGACTCGGAAGCAGCCGACAGAAATACGGATATGTTTCCCAGCCCCAGAATGACTTCATTTTCACTATAATATGTGAGGAGCTGGGCTTTATCGGGGCATTGCTTCTGCTGGTCCTCTTCGGTCTGCTCATATGGCGCGGAATCAAGATAGGGCAGGGTGCGCCCGACAAGTTCTCGGCGCTCGTAGTATGGGGGCTTACCTTCAAAATTGCGCTTCAGGTGGCGATGAACATAGCGGTTGTAACAAACTCCATGCCGAACACGGGTATATCGCTTCCGTTTTTCAGTTCGGGCGGTTCGTCGCTCATGCTTCAGATTTTCGAGATAGGAATTATTTTGTCAATTTCACGCTTCTCTGCCCAGAAGAAGTAGAGACGTTCGGAGATATCTATGAGAGTTTTGATGACCGGCGGAGGTACGGGAGGTCATGTCAATCCCGCTCTTGCCATTGCGGATATAATAAAAACAAATGTTCCGGGTGCGGAGATAGCCTTTGTGGGCACTTCACACGGAATTGAAAACAGACTTGTGCCCAAGGAGGGATATAAGCTCTATCACGTGGAGATAAGCGGCATAAGACGGTCGCTCTCTCCCGCGAATATAAAAACCGCGTACAGGGTGCTCACCGCACCGCGCAAAGCCGCAAAGCTGATACGCGAGTGGAAGCCCGATATAGTGATAGGCACAGGCGGATACGTCTGCTGGCCCGTGCTCCGTGCCGCTTCCTCGATGGGAATTCCCTCAATGGTTCACGAGGCGAACGCCATGCCGGGCGTCGCGGTGCGTCAGCTTCAGAAGAGAGTCGACGTAATAATGACTAATTTCGGAAGCACCGCGGACTATCTCGATACCGATCGCCGCGTTGTGAGGGTGGGACTTCCGATGTGCGGCGAGTTCGGCAGGTGTACACGGGAGCAGGCGAGAAAAAAGCTCGGGATCCCCGACAAGTACAGGTATGTCATTCTTTCCTTCGGCGGCAGTCTCGGCGCGCCGATGGTCAACCGTGCCTCCCTTGAGGTCATGCGCGATTTTGTTTGTGACAGAGAGGACATTCTGCATTTTCATGCAAGCGGAAGCCGTGAGAAGGACAGCGCGAGAAAAATGTTCTCGGACTTCGGACTCGATGGCAGGGAAAATCTCGTGCTTGACGAGTATATATACGATATGCCGCTTAAAATGGCGGCAGCTGACGTCGTAATATGCCGCGCGGGAGCCATGACCATTGCCGAGGTTGAACGTATGAAACGCGCCTCGGTGCTTATCCCGTCGCCAAATGTGACGGATAATCATCAGTTCAAGAATGCCAAGGTCCTCGGGGACGCTCACGCGGCTGTCGTTGTGGAGGAAAAGGATATGGACGACGGCAGGGTCACGGAGGCGGTGCGTACGCTCATTGAGGATGACGCATACAGAGAAAGGCTTGCCGCCAATGCGGGGGCGCTCTGCGATACGGATACGGGCAGAAAAATATTTGACGAGATAGCATCACTGATGAAAAAATACAACAAGCCTGTCGTTTAAAACAGAGCTTGGGACAGCGGGCGGGATATTTATGCGCCCGAAAAAAGTGCGCGTTTGCGCGGAAAGGAGAGCAGTATGAAAAAGCACCGCCGAACCTCTGACGTCTCTGTGAGCGTCGAGGTGGACTTGAATAAGCTAATAGCTTTTTCGGCAATTGCCGTGATGAGCATACTGCTTTTTCTCTCCGTATTTTTTTACCTGCGACAATTCATGAGGG
>JBJDZF010000334.1:0-2622 GCA_051867855.1 Eubacteriales bacterium | reverse complement strand
AATTCCAGCCTTCCAAGCTGGCCGCGTGGGTTCGATTCCCATCACTCGCTCCAATGTTGCAAATGGCGCATGAAAATGCGCCATTTATGCAGTATGTGCCTTTAGCTCAGTTGGATAGAGCAACTGCCTTCTAAGCAGTAGGTCGGGGGTTCGAATCCCTTAAGGCACGCCATATGGTGGGATTAGCACAGTTGGTTAGCGCGTCAGGTTGTGGCCCTGAAGGTCGTGGGTTCGAGTCCCATATCTCACCCCAAAAACGAAGGCAGTCAATGCACAGCATTGACTGCCTTCGTTTTTGAAGTAAAATATCACGACGAAGAACCCCGCAAAATGCCGCGGAGCGGCATTTATGCCGGTAGCGTGCGCCGGGCGGACGAACGACTCCGGAGATTGTTGCGCACGCTTGGGTTCGAGTCCCTATCTTTTTTGGAGTGACACCTCACGACGAAGAACTTGATAGCGTGCGCCGGGGTACGTCGCGCAATTTGAGAGAAATAAGCAATGAAGCGTTTTTAATACAAATCCGAAACCTCTTCCCATAGATATGATTTTGAGAACGGTCTGAAAAAATTAAAATTTTTTCTTGAAAAAACTCTTGTTTTGTGATATAATAACCGTATAACGAGTAGCAGAGATGCGTAAGTCCGGTTTGGATTTGCGCATTATTTTTTTGCACTTTTCGGGAGGTAAAATATAATTATGGAAGAAACAAAAGAGACAGAGCAATCGTATCTTGCAGAAGAAAAAATCGGGAAATTAATGGCAAAATACGCAATCCCCTGCATCATTTCGCTTCTTGTCGGAGCGCTTTACAACATCGTCGACCAGATCTTCATCGCAAATGCCGATTATCTCGGCTCATACGGTAATGCCGCAAATACGGTTGTATTTCCGCTTACCGTCATCGCACTTGCCGTTGCCGTTATGATAGGCGACGGATGCTGTGCGTTTGCAAGTATCAGTCTCGGGAAGAGAAAGCCGGAGGATGCCGGGCGCAGCGTGGGTAATGCTGTCGTCCTTACGCTCATTGCAAGCTTTGTACTTACGGCAGTGTATCTGATTTTCAATACACGGTTCATAGCTATGTTCGGCGGTACGGTAAATGAGGAAACCTTTGCCCACTCGCGGGAGTATTTCTTCTGGATCACTCTCGGGATCCCGTTTTATATGTTCGGGCAGGCGATGAACCCCGTCATACGCGCGGACGGAAGCCCGAAATTCGCAATGATCTCCACACTTGCCGGCGCGCTTGCCAACATTATACTCGATCCCGTGTTTATATTTGTTTTCAGATGGGGTATGCGGGGCGCCGCCGTGGCTACCGTTATCGGTCAGATAATTACGGCTGCTCTGGCGGTCCTGTATCTGTGCCGCACAAAGACGGTTAAGCTGACGGGTCAAGATTTTAAACCGAATTTCGAAATAATCGGACGTACACTGACTCTCGGTATATGCAGTTTTCTGTCCCAAATCTCACTTGTCGCGGCAATGGCGGCAATAAACAATATGCTCCGTAAATACGGTGCCGCGGACGAAATATTCGGTCAGGAACAATACGCGCAGATCCCGATGGCAGTCGTCGGCATCGTTATGAAATTTTTCCAAATCGTTATCTCGGTCGTCGTCGGAATGGCGGCGGGGTGTATCCCAATCGTGGGCTTCAATATGGGCGCGGGACTCAAGGCGCGTGTCAAAAAGTTGTTCGGAAAGCTGATTTTTGCCGAAGCAGCAGTGGGTGCGGTGGCATTTATTATTGTCGAGTTTTTCCCACGGCAGCTTATCGGTATATTCGGAGCCGCAAATGAAAGCACATATTACACGGATTTTGCCGTTAAAGCCTTTCGCGTATATCTCTGCATGATAATATTTGCCTGCGTGAACAAAGCGGTATTTATCTTTCTTCAGGCAATGGGAAAGGCGGTTGCCTCGACTCTGCTTTCAATGGTGCGTGAGATAGTGTTCGGCGTGGGATTTGCCTTACTACTGCCGATCTTTTTCGGACTTGACGGCGTGCTTTACTCGATGCCTCTCTCCGATGCTCTGACAACTGTTGTTTCCGTCATACTCATAGCGGTGACGTATAAGCAGCTCTCGGAGGGTGAAAAAATCAAGGACGGCGGGATTTGTGATCACCCAAAGGCGCGTAAGTGACGCAAGGTGCGCCAAAGCGGAATTTTGTGCCGTTCTGAGTCCTTGAGGGCAGGCAACAGTGTGATTTTTCAATTTCGCCGATAAAATTGGATTTTCTCTCTTGACGTAAGCATAAAAGTATGTTAGAATAAATGCGGTAGAGATGTGCCCCGATGACTGCCGAGAGGAGCGCGGGCGGACACTTTGCCGCATAAACTTTGTTTTTTAGCGGATTCCACTTCATTCTCTGTCGGGGCAGACGGTCGGCGAGAACGCGAATATTCCTTTTCTGCGCTTTCACGCCCGTTTAATATTCCTGCCTCGCGGCGGGATTTTTTTGTGTACGGACTTTTTGCGGAGAAAAGCGTGAAAGTTACGTTTGTCTTTAAATGAAGTACATCTTTTTCACGCCCAAATTGCTCTCAAAATGGGACCCGACCCATTTTGATCTGCTTTGCAGATACGAGCAATTTCAATATTTATTTGAGCCGC
>JBJDZF010000333.1:0-2627 GCA_051867855.1 Eubacteriales bacterium | reverse complement strand
AGTATAAGAGGTAGTTTCACTTCCCTCACGCCTTATAAGCACATCCGAAATCCATTCGAAAGCGTTACCGTACGGAGATTCCTTACCCCTGTACACGCAGTTGTATTTTCCGCCCGTATTGGACACGTGAGAACCGCTCGATGACAGCACGGCATTGCAGGAACCGTTTATCCATGCAAGCGTGAACACCACGTCCCCGACGGAAATATCCACCGGGTCGCCGTCAAATACAATCGATATGCCGGAGTCGCCGTAATCCTCTATCGCACTTACTATACGGTTATTTGCAATATCGGGGGTTGATAACAGGCTCCCTATACCGATCGTCTGTCCCACAACGAACTTGCCTGCGTACTCAGAATCGATGATAATGCGGTTTGTGCCGTTTTCCGCGACCTTTGCCGTGTGTTTATCGGAGTACGCCATATTTGTTGCTCCGGACATTAATGTCTGTAAATTGCGGGTTGCAAACTCAACCCACATATACAGGCATTCGGTATATTGTTCCGCACACGTCGTTACCGTATAATTTTGTCCCAGCGTACGTGCCGTATTCATCGCAGAGTTGAGTGAATAATTACCGGGAAATACCCCCGCGCGCGATGTTGCCACTCCGTCCACAGTAGCCATGGGATAAGCGGGAGTGTACGCTTTCTGACGAGGAGCTTGTCCGCTTCCTCCTCTCTGAAAGATCGGAGCGGGAGAGTACCCGTCGGTCGGAACTGGTGATATCGACACGGTCTCTGATTCGTCTGACGAAAAGTCATGCCTGTAATAGAAGAGCGAATGCTCCACCCATACCTCACCGTTTGTACCGTCCTCGGCATATCCCGGCTCTCCCTTGTAAGCATTCACGACAAAGTTACCATCTGTATTCCAATATCCGCAACAGCGACGGCGCGCACTCCACGGATATATATTGTCAAAGTCGTTCACCGCCTCCGTCTGGTCGGTACCGACTCCCGCCGTAAGTCCCGCGGCGTTATCAAGACGCTCACCTGCGGCGGCTTGTCCGTTAAAATTCACGGTATATCTCGTGGTGCTTGCCGCAGGTATACCGAAAGCAAAGGAAAACACCTTGGCTGTATCATCCCCGCTTGCACTGACCGATACTGTCGGCTCTGCGGACGCGGATAACTGCGTGACACTTGCCATAGGCGTTCCGAAGCCTGCCGCCGCTCCCGTATCACCCTTGTCGCCTTTCTCCCCTTTGGCACCGTTCTCACCCGCAAGTCCTCTGTCGCCCTTGTCTCCTTTATCACCTTTCTCTCCGGTATCTCCCTTTGCCCCCGCAACGCCTGCGGCACCGGTGGCACCTGTTTCGCCGCGCATACCTTTTATGTTGCAGCAATACGACCACACGTTGTCATCCGTAGCAATGTAAACATTACAGGACGAGGTGTTGAGATATATGTCTCCCTTATAAGAGTTTGAGACGACGGCGGAAATTCCCGTTCCTTCCCCCGTTACGGCATCACCCGTGAACCATGCGCTCCCGTTTCTGCCGTCGAATTTCCCGTTTTCGGCGTCGCTCCGTAACGTCTCTGCGGCGGAAAGTGCCGCATTCATATACGACAGTATCTGCGCCGTCTCACTCTCTGTGGGCGGAATACTTTCATCGTCCGTATCCTCGAGAGTTGAGAGCACGTCGATCTCTCCGCTGACGCTTATAAGCGTCCTGTTTCCATCGTATCCGATAACGGCGTATTTTGTACATCCGCGCTCGGCAAACACCTCCTGCGGTATATAAACCGGGCTGTCCGCATACACCACACACACCGATACGCCGGACGGTGTATAAAACACCAATTTTTTGGAGAGTCCCTCCCATTCCTCGCTGAAGCTTAATTCCAGCTTTTCAAAGCCGTAGCTTCCCTTGGTCCCCGCTAAAAATCTCGAGGGCGAGAGCGAGTAATAATCTGCTTTTATCTGCATCGTATAACCTCCGTCCGCATTTTGCGGATCTCATAGCTTCATATATTAGAACCCTGTCTGCCATCCCGTATTTTATTATACGGAAAAAGAAAAAGCGCGACTGACAGCTTCGCGTCAGTCGCGCCGTAATGCACGGAAAACCATTGATCAGTGTAGTTGTGGGTACTATCATGCGTCGGTTGAGACTTTTGTGTTGTCCCCGAAAACACAAAAAGCCCTTGAGTAACAAGGACTTCCGTAAAGAGCGGTATTCAAGCTAACATAATTGGAGCTGGTGGTGGGAATTGAACCCACGGCCTGCTGATTACGAATCAGCTGCTCTACCCCTGAGCCACACCAGCAAAAAAACAGACAACGTACATATTATAATAACTTTTTCGGGTTTTGTCAATATATTTTCGAAAAAAACATATACATTTTCAGAGCTGACCGCCATGGTCAGCTCTTGACAAAACCAATAATTCGCGGTATAATAAAGTCATCAATATAAGTCACCGGAGGACAGAGTGCCGTAGCACTCGGGGATCGTAAGCCTCACAAGCAACGCTTGTTGGCTTGCAGGCCGCATGTCGGATAAGGTGTCGGGTGCGCTCGGTTATTACTTTGTAATGACCGGGTATTTTTATTTCTTGGGGGGTATAGCGTGAAAGTTTTGCATTTTTTTAAGTGAAGTACATCTTTTTCACGCCCAA
>JBJDZF010000332.1:0-11448 GCA_051867855.1 Eubacteriales bacterium | reverse complement strand
CAGATCGTCCGCGCATTTTATTAAATTGCCGTTTACGGATTTGATCATATCATTTATCTTGAGTCCTGCGTCGGCGGAGGGATTTACGGTTTTACCGCCGCTCTGAATGTCGCAAAAACCCACTACAAGGACCCCGTCCGTCATGAATTTGATGCCGAAAGGCATTCCGCCCGGGTATAGCTTCAGGTCGCTGTATTTCGTTACGGCAACCGATTTTACAGGGATGATCCCGAAAAGCTTATAATCCGCGCGCAACAGAGTTCTTGTGCCTTCGGGGTCAAATTCAGACGCCGACGCCGTGGCGGCGGCTCCGTCGTTCCGGATCAGAAGCGGGTAATCGGGAGGTTCGGAATCATTGCAGCAGGACACGGCGTCGGGTATTATATATTGATAGATCCCGCTCGTCGCAGCAGTCAGGAGCAGGGCGAGCAGAAGCCCGAGGGTAATTCCTTTGAATAATTTTGTTGCCATGTGTCTGTCTTCCTTACTGAATTAATTGGTGAGGGTGCGAATGTACTTTTATCTGTCGGACCTTTTGCCTCGCGGGCAAAAGGTCCGATATCTGACGTGTTTGATTTTTATTCGCAATATTAGATTTAACACAAAACCCGTTTTTAATGAGAGACAATATTAATGCAAAGAGGTAATTTTTTTGATATAAGGAAAAACCGATGCCGCACGACGATATATTTCACACGCGGTGTTTTATAGAAAAATATTTTGTAAAAATCTGCTTTTGTATGCAAAAAACACTTGACATGTTTTTTTTTAATGATATAATTAGTTAGAAAACTAATTAATTTACCGCCGTCCCTTGTTGCCTCATCCCTGCGCGGCGACCGTACAGGGAAAGCCCGTATTCTTAAGCTTTCATGTTTGCGACGCGGGTTGGATAGGGTATGAAAAACCATTCACCATGCGCGGCTTCGGAAGGTTCCGAATGCAGACATCGGCGGCGGAGAAAGGTATGTAAACTGTATGAGACGACATGAAAACATGATTCATCACGCGCCACCCGAGCGGAAGGAGCTGAACGATACCCCCACAAAGCTGTGCAACGAGATATCGAGACTGTTTCATTCGAGGTTGAGGCGTGTTTCGGATCACGAAGGAGTAATGAGTCAGCCGGGGGCAGGGCTTGTATTGTCGTACCTTGCGGTCAAGGACGGTATAACACAGCTGGAGCTTGTCAACGCCACGCATCTTAAGGCGCCGTCGGTGAGTGTTATACTCAAAAAAATGGAAGAGGAAAAGATCGTGGAGCGAAGGACGGATACTTCAGATATGCGTGCCACGAGAGTATTCCTGACCGAACACGGCAGAGATATGGACCGAAAGCATATCGAGCTGATAAAGTCCGTCGACGCACTTGCAATGTCCGGTATTGACGACGCGGATGTTAAGACGGTTATGGAGATACTGACCAAAATAAGAGACAATCTGGTTGCACAGAGCAACCTTTGATCATTAAGGAGATACCGATGAGAAAAATTTTCCGATATCTGAAACCGTATGCGCTTTTTGCCGTACTGTCGCCGCTGCTTATGATGCTGGAGGTCGGTGCGGACCTGATGCTGCCGAAGTTCATGTCCGTGATTGTCGACTGCGGAATATCCGGAGGCGGAGACGTGTCCGGATCCGCAATGGGAAGCTTTATTATGAGGTTGCTCTACGGCGAGGGAAGCTATACGTCAATGCAGGTGATAATCACATTCGGCGTACTTATGCTCGTCGTGGTGCTTTTCGGAGGCTTTTTCGGTGTATGCTGTGCGTATACCGCGGCGCGTGCTGCGCAGAGCCTCGGAAACGACCTGCGGTGCGACTCGTACAAAAAAGTCATGTCGCTCTCGATAGAGCAGACCGATAAATTCACGACCGGTTCGCTGATAACCCGCATGACCAACGATATTACCCTTATCACCGATTTTGTCGAGATGATGCTGCGTATGTTCGTGCGCGCGCCTATCTTCCTTGTGGGAGGCGCTATTATGCTTCTTTCGCTGAACATAGAGTTCGGTGCCGTGCTTTTGTGCGCACTGCCCGTGCTAATAATCACCCTTATTATAATTCTTACTCGCGCCGTGTCGCTTTATGCCTCGGTTCAGAAAAAGCTTGACAGGGTCAATTCCGTTCTTCAGGAAAATATAAGCGGAGCCAGGGTCATAAAAGCATATGTCAGAGAAGATTACGAATATGACCGTTTTGAGAAAGCCAACGGAGATCTGATGAGGACGAATTACCGTGTTCAGAAGATCATCGCGATAATGAATCCCGTGCTCACAGCCGTTATGAACATCGCGATAATCGCCGTGATCTTCATAGGCGGATGGGACATAAAAAATGTGGCGGACAGCGGAATGAGCGCCGGAGTCATTATGGCTGCGGTCACATACATCACACAGGTACTGATGTCCGTTATGATGATAAGCACGGTATTCCAGTCGATCTCCCGCGCCGTGTCCTCTGCAAGGAGAGTCAATGAAGTGCTTGAATCCGAACCGGTCATTGTAGGCGGCGATGCCTGCGGAGACGGCAACGATATTGCGATTTCGTTCAGAGATGTTGGCTTCAGGTACCCGGGTACATCGGGTAAACCCGTGCTTCATGACGTGAGCATAGACGTAAAACGCGGCGAGACCTTTGCCGTTATCGGAAGCACCGGATGCGGAAAGACCTCGCTTGTAAGTCTTATTCCGCGCTTCTATGACGTTACCGAGGGCGAAATACTTGTGGACGGCGTACCCGTAAAGGAATACAAGCTTTCGAAGCTACGCTCGAAAATCGGTTTTGTCATGCAGAAAAGCGAGCTGTTTTCGGATACGATAGCGGGCAACATCCGTTGGGGACGCAAAAACGCGACGGACGACGAGGTCAGAGAGGCGGCAAAAAGCGCCCAAGCGGACAGCTACATAGAGGGCTTTTCCGGTGGCTATGATACGTTTATCGCGGAGAAAGGCGCATCACTTTCCGGAGGGCAGAAGCAGAGACTCTCTATTGCCCGCGCACTGGTACGCAAGCCGGAAATACTGATTCTTGATGACGCAACCTCCGCGCTTGATCTTGCGACCGAGGCAAAGCTGCGGAGATCCATGCGTGAGGATCTTGCAGATACTACCGTAATCATAATCGCACAGCGCATAGCGAGCGTGCGTGACGCGGACAGGATCGCCATCATTGAGGACGGAACGATAAAGGAGTGCGGGACGCACGACGAGCTGATGAGGACGAGCCGTACTTACAGGGATATATACGATTCCCAGGTCAGAAACGGGGGTGTGATAAATGAATAACCAAACGAGGAGCGCTTCGGGCGCAAACGGCGCATCACAGATGCCCCCGATAACACCGGGAAGACGTCCCGGAGGACCGATGAGCGGGCGAATGAACGCCGAAAAGCCCAAAAATGCCAAAAAGACGATAGGCAGGCTCGTAAAATATATAGGAAAGAGCCGAATGCTTGTCATTGTGCTTGTCCTTATCATGCTTGCGGTCACGGTTTCGGAGCTTGCCGGGCCGGCGCTTCAGGGTGCAGCCATAGACACCATATCGGTAGTTGACGGCAGGCTTACGGTCGACTTCGGGGCAATGCTGAAATATCTCGGCATAATGGCGGTCATGTTCATAGCATGCTCCGTGCTCAATCTCTTTCAGGGCAGGATAGCCGCGAAGCTTTCACAGCGCACGGTCTACATCATGCGAAACGATCTTTTCAAAAAAATATCGCATCTTCCCATAAAGTATACCGACACGCACAAGCACGGCGACATTATGTCGCGAATGACCAACGATGTGGAGAATGTTTCAAACGCCGTTTCGCAGTCGATAGCGTCGCTTATTTCGAGTGTGCTGACACTTGTGGGCGCATTTGCGATGATGATATATTACAGCTGGATCATGGCGCTCATTGCCTGTATTACCATACCCGTGACGGTTATTCTTTCGGCAAAGCTTGCCAAATTCATGAGAAAATATTTTGTAAGGCAGCAGACCATACTCGGAAAAATGAACGGTCAGATAGAGGAGATGGTCACATCATACAAGACTGTTGTCGCATACGGAAAGGAAGAGGAGGCTGTTGAGAGCTTCTCGGTAAACAGTGAGGAAATGAAAAAATGCAGCATCAAGGCGAAGGTCTGGGGTTCTGTAATGGGACCGTGCATGAATTTCCTCGGCAATCTCCAGTATGTGCTTATCGCGGTCTCGGGCGGATTTTTCATTCTGCATCCGGTCTCGTTTATGCGTGCGCTTACCATAGGAAACATACAGTCGATGCTCCAGTATTCAAAGAAGTTCACACGTCCCGTCAATGAGATAGCAAACCAGTATTCTTCCATACTCACGGCTCTCGCCGGTGCGGAGAGAATATTTGAGATAATGGACAGCGCGGACGAGATCGACGGGGGAGAGAACGCCATAAAGCCCTCCGATGTCAGGGGCAACATAGAATTTGAAAATATACGTTTTTCGTACGAGAAGAGCGAGAGTGTGCTGCGTGATCTGAATTTGTCCGTAAGGGCTGGGGAGAAGGTGGCAATCGTCGGTGCCACGGGCTCCGGAAAAACCACGATAGTCAATCTGCTGACGAGGTTCTATGAGCTTGACGGCGGACGGATCACAGTTGACGGTATAGATATTACCGACATTCCGAAAGCTTCGCTCCGAAGCTCGATCGCCATCGTGCTTCAGGATACCGTTCTGTTTTCGGACAGTATCAGGGCAAACATAAAATACGGCAGACTCGGCGCGAGCGACGAGGATATGAAGAGGGCGGCGGCGCTTGCACGCGCTGACATCTTCATAGACCGTTTGCCCGAGGGCTATGATACCGTGCTGGCGGAGGCAGGCGAAAACCTGTCACAGGGTCAGCGGCAGCTGCTCGCCATCGCCCGTGCGGTGCTTGCCGACCCGAAGATACTGATCCTCGACGAGGCGACCTCGAACGTTGACACGAGGACGGAAATGCACATACAGCAAGCGATGATTGAGCTTATGAAAAACCGTACATCTCTTATTATCGCGCACAGACTTTCAACTATACGCGACGCGGATAAGATCGTCGTGCTCAAGGACGGTAAAATTTCCGAATGGGGCGCCCATGAGGAACTTCTTGACAGGAAGGGCGAATATTACAAGCTTTACAGCAGTCAGTTTGC
The DNA here is from genome assembly GCA_051867855.1 of Eubacteriales bacterium. Classification (GTDB taxonomy): domain Bacteria; phylum Bacillota; class Clostridia; order Oscillospirales; family CAG-272; genus HGM12713. The sequence continues at coordinate 6,295 of JBJDZF010000332.1, read as the reverse complement.
GGGTGTGGATATATGACGGCTCTTACGCCCGAAAATTTTGCGCGGCTCTGCGCGCTCGATTTGTCGGAGAAACCGCCGGACCCGAACGGCATCGGAACATACAATGAAAAAAGATTGCACAGAATAATCAAAAAATTTGTATGCGACGACGAGTCCTGCTTTGAACAGCGTGTCGGAAAATATGTCGCGGATGTGCTTTGCGACGGTGTTATAAGCGAGGTGCAGACAGGGAGCTTTTATCCGCTTAAGGAAAAGCTCGGGTATTATATCGGGAACACGGATCTCAGCGTCCGCATATATCATCCGATCACGGCGGGGAAGCGGATCATACGTATTGACCCGCGGACGGGCGAAATTCTGCGTTCGAGGAAGTCTCCGTCAAAGAATTGCGCGGCGGATATACTTCCCGAGCTGTTCTGGATCTCGGGACTCCTTGATTTCGGGAGGGTGAGCGTGGTATTGCTTGCGGTAAATATCGAGGAATACCGTTACTCCGATACTGTTTACCGCTACAGAAAAAGCGGAAGATACGACGCACAACGCATACCCGTTTCCCTTGAGGATGTCACTGTCATAGATTCGCGCGACAGCTTGCGCTCACTGCTTCCGCGGGATATAATCGGGGCGGACGGATTTACGGTCTCGGATTTTGCGCGCGTAAGTAAAATCCGCGGCAGAAAAGCTTACAGCGCCGTGAACGCCCTGTGCACGCTCGGTGTGCTCGAAAGATCGCGTGACGGCAGAACATCTGTTTTCAGATGTGTATAGAAGATTTGTTTGTTTGCGGGGAGGAAACTTCTTGAAAAAAGTTTCCTCCCCGCGCCGTTTGAAATAAAATCGGCTGTTGACAAATCGGAAGTTTGTGATATAATAATTTGAGAATGATTCTCAAATTCTGTATTGGAAGTGATAAGATGGCGGAATATCGGACCGATCAGAAAAAAATACTGCTTGAGCTGCTGCGTCGGCACTGTGAAAATTCGTATTCGATAGAGAGCCTTATGGAAATGATGGAGGCGGAGTCGGCGGGGCGGAAAATTCCCGGGAAGAGCACTGTTTACCGTCTTATGACGAAGCTCGTGAGTGAGGGAACGGTGAAGCGTTTTGCAAGCTCCGGCGGCAGCGGATTTGTTTACCAGATAGTTGCGGGCGAGCACTGTGAGTCGCATCTGCATTTGAAATGCACCGGGTGCGGAAGAATAATTCATATGCAGGAGAACGTATCCGAGGAGCTGTTGCTCAAGATCAGGGACAGCAGCGGTTTTTCGGTCAGCGAAGAGGATACGGTCATATTCGGTAAATGCATGAAATGCAAATGAGTTCGGAGGGAAATTTGAAAGTCAGAGGTATTATATGCACCGTTGTCGCATTTCTTATGCTTGCGTCTGTATTCGGAGGCTGTGAGAGAGTGCGTGACGACGGGAAGCTCAGGATCGTATGTACGGTTTTTCCGCAATACGATTGGATAAGAAACATCGCGGGGGACGCGGTGGGCGATAGGATAGAGCTTGAGCTTATAGTGAAGAACGGCGCGGATGTCCACAGCTATCAGGCAAGTGTTGCGGATATCGCCGCGGTATCGTCCTGCGATATGCTCGTATGTGTCGGAGGGGAGTCCGAAGCGTGGGTCAGCAGGGCTCTCGAGCAGTCGGACAACGCGGATATGACGGTCGTGAAATTGCTTGAAGTTCTCGGCAATGCGGCAAAGGAAGAAGAGACCGTCGAGGGTATGGAAACGGAGGACGGTCACGATGAACACGGGAACGGTCATGATGACGCGGACGCACACGACCATGAGGAAGGTGAGGCGGAATATGACGAGCACGTGTGGCTTTCGCTGAAGAATGCGGCTCTGTTTTGCCGGGAGCTTACGGATAAGCTCTGTGCGCTCGATGCGGATAACGCGGAAAAATACCGTGCCAATGGTGAGAGTTACACAGAGAAGATAAACTCGCTCGACGCGCGTTTTGAGGAAGCCGTCGGTACGGCGGAGCGGAATGTTATGGTGGTTGCCGACCGATTTCCGTTCAGATATCTCGCGGACGATTACGGACTCGGATATTATGCGGCTTTCCCGGGGTGCTCCGCGGAGACCGAGGCGAGCTTCAAAACCGTTGACTTTCTTGCCGAAAGGGTGCGCTCGCTCGAGCTTGACACGGTCCTTGTTACGGACGGGGCAAACAAAAAAATCGCCGAAGCCGTGATTGCGGCATCGGGCAGAAATGGGTGCGTGATCCGCTCGCTCGATTCCATGCAGTCGGTGAGGGTCGATGAAATAGACGCGGGAAAGACATATCTTGGCGCGATGGAGTCAAACCTCGGGGTCCTCGGACTCGCGCTTAACTGAAAGGAACCTGTATTAAATGTATCAGATAGTTTGCAATAATCTTTCCCTCGGGTACGAGGGAAAGATCGTGGCAGGGAATATAACATTTTCTGTAAGCAGCGGAGATTATCTCTGTATTCTGGGGGAAAACGGCTCGGGAAAAAGTACGCTCATGAGGGCGCTGCTGCATCTCAAGGCACCGTATTCCGGAACAATAGAATACGGCGACGGGATAAAGCCGTCCGAAATCGGATATCTGCCGCAGCAGAGCACGCTCCAGAGATATTTTCCCGCCTCGGTGTATGAGGTGGTGCTTTCCGGGTGCGTCTCTCATATGGGAAGTCGTCCCTTTTATACAGGGGCGGAAAAGGCGCTTGCGGACGAAAAACTCGAGAGACTCGGTATTTCGCACTTGAAAAAGAAGGTTTACCGTAACCTCTCGGGCGGACAGCAGCAGAGGGTACTGCTTTCACGTGCGCTCTGCGCCACGCGCAAAATGCTCCTGCTCGACGAGCCGGTTGCGGGGCTTGACCCGTCGGCGTGTGCGGAAATGTACGGTATAATCGACGAACTGAACCGCAATGACGGCATTACGGTGATCATGATATCGCACGACATTCCCTCGGCGCTCCGTTACGCAACACACATATTGCACATCGGTTCGGAGCCGGCGTTTTTCGGGACGCGTGAGGAATACATTGCAAGCGGAATTGCCGGGGATCTCATGCAAAATAACGGTACGGACGGTGAGAAAAGATGAAAGAAATATTAAATGAGCTTTCATATTATTTTTCTTTTCCCTTCGTGCGTTACGCGCTTATTGTCGGAGTGCTCATCGCGCTCTGTTCTTCGCTTTTCGGGGTCATTCTCGTACTGAAGCGATTTTCCTTTATCGGAGACGGACTGTCGCACGTGGCGTTCGGAGCTATGGCGGTTGCGTCGGTGGCGGGCTTTGCAAACGACGTTGTGTTTGTTCTCCCGCTGACGGTCATTGCCGCTATACTCATACTCCACACCGGCAGAAACCGCAAGATAAACGGCGACGCTATGATAGCGCTTGTGTCGGTCGCCTCTCTGGCGCTCGGATATTTGCTTATGAATGTCTTTTCAAAATCGCCGAATGTCAGCGGAGACGTGTGCAGTACGCTGTTCGGCTCCACATCGATACTGACCCTTACAAGGGTAGATGTATGGCTGTGCGTGCTGATGTCGGCGGCGGTAATAACGCTGTTCGTGCTGTTTTACAACCGCATTTTCGCCGTGACCTTTGACGAGGAATTTGCAAGCGCGTCGGGGCTGCGAACGGGTACTTACAATCTTACGGTCGCGATCGTGATTGCCGTTATTATAGTGCTTGCGATGAACCTTGTCGGATCGTTGCTGATATCGGCGCTCATCGTTTTCCCCGCGCTGACCTCAATGCGGGTGTTCAAAAGCTTCAGGTCGGTCGTGATATGCTCCGCCGCCGTATCCGTTTTCTGTGCGGCGTTCGGTATACTGACAGCCGTTCTTGCATCCACGCCCGTCGGTGCGACGGTCGTTGCGGTAAATATAGTCGTTTTTCTTGTTTTCTCCGCGTTCGGGTTTGCCATCAGAAGATCATGACGGAGGACGGCATGGAAGAAAAGATCAACGGCAGAATAATTAAGGGTACGGGCGGTCTGTACACGGTTTTGCTGACGGACGGAGAAAATGCGGGAGAGCGGATATCCTGCCGCGCGCGGGGGGCTCTGCGTCACCGCTCCGTTGTTCCGCTTGCGGGAGACAATGTGCTGCTCGGAACGGAAACGGGTGCGGACGGCGTGCTCACATATGTTATAGACGGTATAGGTGAGCGGAAAAATTCGCTCATACGCCCGCCGCTTGCCAATCTCGATTTCCTTTTCGTGACCTTGGCGGCGGCGTCTCCGTCGCCGGTTCTGCTAACCGTGGACAAGCTTATTTCAATTTGCGTTTACAATAAAATCGAACCGGTGATAGTCATAACCAAAAGCGAGCTTGACGGGCAGTATGCCGGGGAGCTTGCGCATATATACACGCTTGCGGGATTTGACACATTCGTGACAAGTTCGGTATCGGGGCAGGGCACGGAGGAGCTCGGGCGCTTTGCAAATGAGCTTCCCGCAGGCAGCATATCGGCGTTTGCCGGGGCATCAGGCGTCGGAAAATCGACTCTGATGAACCGCCTGTTTCCCGCGCTTTCACTCTCCACTTCGGAGATAAGCCGAAAGACCGAGCGCGGCAGACATACAACGCGCCAGACGGAATTGTTCGGTATAACGGCAGGTAATGATCCGGTATTTGTCGCAGATACACCGGGCTTTACCATGCTTGATTTCGGGCAGTTCGATTTCTTCGGGCTCGATGACCTGCCGCATACCATGCGCGATTTTTCGCCTTATATCGGAAAGTGCCGATACAGGAAGTGCACACACACCAAAGAGGAGGGTTGCGCGGTGCTTGAGGCAGTGAGAAACGGGGAGATAGCTCCTTCGCGCCACGAGTCGTATCTCATGATGTACGATGTTCTCAAAGCCAAGAAAAAATGGTGAGCCATTTACACGGGGGACAGAGATGAAAGCGTTTATTTACACAGGTGGGAATATTTACCCGGAGAACATAACCGAAAAGCCCGCGAAGGGGGATCTGTGTATCGCCTGCGACAGCGGATATCTCAATATGAAAAGGCTGGGTGTGAGTCCGGATATCATAGTGGGGGACTTTGATTCCCTCGGAGAGCAAAACATTCCCGACGGGGTAAAGACCGTCAGAGTGCCTGCACAGAAGGATTTTACGGACACACAGCTTGCCGTGAACACGGCACTCGAGGAGGGGGCAGGCGAGACGGTGATAATAGGGGGGCTTGACGGCAGACTTGACCACACGCTCTCCAATATCGCGATCCTCCGTATGCTCGATGGTATCAAGGTGTACGCAAGTATTACCAACGGCAAAAACCGGGTGCGTTATATAGATTCCACAAGCACACTTATCGCAAGAAGCGGATTTAAGTATCTGTCGCTTATCGCGGCGGATAAAAAAGTCAGGGGAGTTGACGTGGATGGATGTCGCTATCCGCTTAAAAATGCGACACTGACGCATGACAATCAATACGCGGTGTCAAACGAGATAACCGGAAACTGTGCGCTTGTTGCGGTGAGAAATGGCGCCCTCTATATAATCGAGAGTATCGACTGATGAACGCCGCACGTTCATTGCGGAACCGGCATATATTTCTCAAGCCAGAGATGGGACTGAAAGAGCATACCGAGCGTATTTATGCGCCGCGATATGTTCTTTTCCTTTTTCAGGGCAATAAATATATCCTCGCCCGCAAGTCTGCGCACCTCACCGTCGGGGGCGCTTATGTCGCGGCTGTTTTCGCAGAGTGCGCGCAGTTGTTTTTCGAGCTCACGGCATCCCCGCCTTGAGGGTAAGGGATGTTTGGCACTTGCAGGGGGAACGGCGCTTGCCATAATACCGTGTAACATTCCAAGTCTGTCGGCGCGCTCCGCCGCAAACTCCGGCTCCGTGGTAACGTTTCCGTCTTCGTAGCTTATTCTTTTGCACTTGCCGTTTTCCCGGAGCATCTCGTTGAGCCTGAGAGTAAAAGTGTCAAAGTGCGGATAATCGAAAGCGCAGAGGATCTCTCCGAGCGCCTCGGACAAATTTTTCGGAAATCCAAATCCCGCACAGCTTTCCGCCTCTTCTTTCTGCGCGGGGTAAAAGAGATTTGCGGACATCGGTTCGTAGTCCTCAAGTACAAGCCCTCCCTCGGAAAAAACGGCAAATTTGCCTCTCGGAAGTTCATTGATACCGATATAAATATCCGAGCCGCGCACGTGTTCGCCCATAAGCAGGCTTCTGTAAGCCTCCGTCGAAATTTTTGCGCTTCCCGGAGCATACGCGAGTATACCCTTGATCTCGGAGGAAAAGACCAATGTCTCTCCGAACACAGCGTAATAAAGC
>JBJDZF010000331.1:0-2629 GCA_051867855.1 Eubacteriales bacterium | reverse complement strand
GACGACGGCGCGGAGACCGACCTTGACCTCGGGCACTATGAAAGATTCATTGATGAAAACCTCAATAAGTATTCAAACCTTACGACGGGAAAGGTATACTGGAACGTACTCAATAAGGAGCGCCGCGGAGAATATCTCGGCGAAACGGTTCAGATAATCCCGCACATAACCAATGAAATAAAGAATTTTATATACAGGGTGGGAGAGAAAACCGGTGCCGATGTCGTCATAACCGAAATCGGCGGAACCATCGGAGATATCGAAAGCCAGCCGTTTCTTGAGGCTATCAGACAGATCTCCCGAGACCGAGGACGTGAGAACTGTCTCTTTATACACGTCACACTTGTTCCGTACATAAGCGGCTCCGACGAATATAAGTCAAAGCCCACGCAGCATTCCGTCAAAGACCTGCGCGAGGCGGGGATCCAGCCCAACATCATTATCTGTCGCTGCGACGCGCTCATTCCGGACAGCATAAGAGCCAAGATCGCTCTTTTCTGCGACGTCAAGAGCGACTGCGTTATAAACAATCTGACGGTCCCCGTGCTCTATGAAGCGCCTATTATGCTCGAGCGTGAGAATTTCTCGAGCGTCGTATGCCGCGAGCTCGGTCTTACGAATGTTCCCGAACCTGACCTTACAGACTGGAACGATATGTTGAGGCGCGTTCACAACCGCACCAAAACGGTAAAAATTGCCCTTGTCGGAAAGTACGTTCAGCTTCACGATGCCTATCTGTCGGTTGCGGAGGCTCTGCGACATGCCGGATATGAAAACGGTTCCCGCGTCGAGGTAAAATGGGTGGACTCCGAGGATGTTACAGACGATAATATCGACGAATATCTGGGCGATGTGGACGGTATTCTCGTTCCCGGAGGCTTCGGAAACCGCGGCATAGAGGGAAAGATCCGCGCGGCAAAATACGCACGTGAAAACGATATCCCCTATCTCGGCATATGCCTCGGCATGCAGATTGCCGTCATTGAATACGCACGCAATGTGCTCGGATACGCCGATGCAAATTCCAGCGAATTCAACAAAGACTGCCACACCGTCATTGACCTCATGCCCGATCAGCAGGGTAATATTCCGCTTGGAGGTACCATGCGTCTCGGCGCTTATCCCTGCAAAATCAAACCCGGAACAAGGCTGGCACAGATTTACGGAACCGATCTGATCTCCGAGCGTCACCGCCACAGATATGAGTTCAATAACTATTACAGATACGAGTTTGAAAGCAAAGGTCTTGTCCTCGGCGGAACCTCGCCGGATGAAAGACTCGTCGAGGCAGTCGAAATTCCGGATAAGAGATTTTTTGTCGCTGTCCAGTACCATCCGGAATTCAAGAGTCGTCCCAATAAGGCTCATCCACTCTTCAGAGACTTTATTGCCGCCGCCGTAAAGCTGATGGAGGAGAGGTAATTTTATAAGATTATTTTTGCGGGGGAAACTTTTCAGGAGAAAAGATTTCCCCCGCACCCCTTTCAAAAGCTTTCAACCTGTTATAGCTTATCCAAGTCCGAAGTTCTTGAAGGGAGGTGCGGAGGGGAACTTCTTTCAAGAAGTTCCCCTCCGCAAGAACCTATCCCAATCTAATTAACCGTTATCTCAACGACCTCCGGCTCGTTAAAGATTCTCGGGATATGACCTCCGCTTTTAAGCCCGGTACTTACCACGAGGCGGTTATCGTAGACACCGGCGGTATATTTCGGAAAAATCCCCTGTCCGGGAGCAAACACTCCCCTGCCGAAAAATCTCCATTGGCCGCCGTGGGCATGACCGCTGACGATAAGATCTATATCAAGCCCCGAGAGGTATTTTTTATAATATTCCGGATGATGGCAGAGCAATATTTTAGGCACCGAGGCTCTGCAGAAGTCATTCAGCCATCCGAGGCGGGGTTTTCCGCCGTCATTTATGAGTCCCGATTCCAGCCCGCCGAACGCCATTCCTCCACAGAAAACATATGAATTTTCCAATATATATGCCCCTGTTTCCGTAAGCTTTTTTCTGTTCTCGGCGCTGTATTGGGCAGGCGCGCCGTGCGAGAATTTCCATTTCAGGCTCCAGGACCTGACGCCGCCAAGTTCATGATTTCCGGCGCAGAAAAACGTCGGCGCAATTTTCGACGCCTCTCCGAGAAGCACAAATCCGCTTTCATTTGTGCCGTCACAGCTACCGTCGAGCATTTCAAAAATATCGCCCGGAGCAAGAATAAAATCCGGCTGGATCTGTCGCAGATATTCTGTCGCGGGTGCGGGATCACAGCCGTGAAGGTCGGATATTACGGCAAACACCTTTCGTCCCTTTATTCTGTTGTTCACAATATTAAGCCTTGTAAGCTTCATCTGAAATCTCCCGTAAATTCCTGTCCGCCTCGGACATTTCTTCGCCTGACGGATTTCTGCTTTTCCGTCGGTGTTAATTTCTCACCCACAGATTTTATTATTTTTCAAAATCAATCATTTCCGCTCTATTGTACCACATATTCTGTTATAAGGCAAGCATACGCGTAATATATACTGTTTTTTCCCTGCCAAGGTATGAATGACATGAAAAATGTTGACAATAACCGAACAATGAAGTATAATGAAATGTGTATATACCGTTAACTTACATGATAATGATT
>JBJDZF010000330.1:0-2637 GCA_051867855.1 Eubacteriales bacterium | reverse complement strand
GCCGGCGGAATTATGGCTCTGGCTATGTTCGTACGCTGCGGATACTATGAAACCGATCCTACCGTCATGCTTGCTACATTGGGCGGTCCGATATTCTCGTTGCTCAGTCTGCTTATGGTCGCTTTCGCAAATATCGGTACTCAGGGCAGCGGCTCGTACGTAAACTGTATGATCGTTAAGAGCGGTATGCCAAATGTAAGCTATAAGCTGCTTGTATGGATCGCCGGTGCCTACGTAAGTGTTCTTACAGTGTGGGGCTGGGTAATGGATCACTTCGCGTCATTCATCTCGCTGGCAGCGTATCTGCAAGGCCCTATCATCGGAATGATAGTTGTGGACTATCTTATTGTCAAAAAGCGTAAGCTGTCGCTGAAGTCGGCTTACTTTATGAAGGGGCATGACGCATACAGATTTACGCACGGCGTAAATCTTGTCGGTGTGGGCATACTCGTCATCAGCTTTGTATTGGGTATGACCTGTGTGTATAACCCGTTGACCGGAGCGGTGAAGAGCAACATATTCCTCTTTACCACGGGAAGCGGATTTACAGCGATATGCGGAGGACTGCTCTACTGGATCGCAAGTCTTACGCCTCTTAAGCGCTATATGCTCAGAGACCGCGACGACCTGGAAATAGTATAACATTCGGAAATGAAATATTTGCGGGGAGGAAACTTCTTTTAAGAGGTTTCCTCCCCGCATACTTTTTGCCGGAATTTTGTATCTGATAAAGCCTGACAGTTGGAGAATTTTCTGAGAATAATATCGGCACATATTCTCCTCACCGCAAATTGTTCGAAAACAGTTGACAAAGCGTATGAGAGAGTGTATAATGTTCAATGTTTGTGAAAATAAATTTTAAAATGAACACAGACGTTCGCAAAACGGGAACAAGATTCCCGTGATGCGATTTCGGCATTGAATATGTATAGATTAGGAGGACAATGTATGCAGCAAGGTCTTCAGAAGAAGGAATTTGAGATACTGTCGGTGTTGACCGACTCACCGGTCTGCAACACACAGAGGGGGCTTGCTTCCCTTACCGGTATGTCCGTAGGCTCTGTAAATAAGGTGTTAAAGGAGCTTACCGATTCCGGACTGGTCAGAGAGGGGAAGATAACGGACGCGGGTTACGAGGCACTTGAGCCGTACCGTGTCAAGCGCGCCATTTTTCTCGCAGCGGGATTCGGGTCGAGACTCGTACCCATTACATTCAATACTCCGAAGCCTCTGGTGCGTGTCAACGGGACCCGGATGATAGATACTCTGCTCGATGCGGTGGTGGCAGCCGGAATTCCGGAGATCATAGTTGTACGCGGGTATCTCGGGGAACAGTTTGACCAGCTTCTGTATAAATATCCGCAGATAAGATTTGTGGACAATCCGCTGTACAACGAGGCTAACAACATTTCCTCCGCGATGTGCGTGCGCCATTCGTTTGCCAACGCCTATGTCTTGGAATCCGATATCATTCTTTATAACAAGAGCCTGATACGCAAGTATGAATATAACTCGTACTGCCTGGGATTCCCTGTAACGGTATCGGATGACTGGTGCCTCAGCACGGACGCGTCTGGAATAATAACCGACGAGCGCGTCGGAGGCAAGGACTGCTATCAGATGATAGGAATATCGTATTGGGATGCCCTTGACGGCGCAAGACTTGCCACGGATCTCGAGGAGGTTTATACTTCCCCCGGCGGTAAGGAGAGATATTGGGAGCAGACGGCGCTGGTATACAAGAAGGAAAATTACAAAATTGCGCTCCGTGAATGCCGTCGGGAGGACTGCCTTGAGATCGACACCTTCAACGAGCTTAAAAAAGTGGATAAATTGTATGCCACGTGAATAGACGGCATATTATAAAACCGTACGTTTGGGTAATTGAAAAATAAAAATCTGAAAGCCATGTTATTGCGGCAGGAGGTACTGAAAGATGAAAAGAACAAGAAATAACGGATTTGCAGTGAAAGTCGCGTCGGCATTGCTGGCGGCTTTATTCGTGCTGTCTCTCTCCCTTACGGGATGCTCCTCAAAAAAGGAAAAGGTGTTGATATACACAAGTGCAGAGGATTACAGAGTCGAGGATATGAAAAAGGCGCTGAGCGAAAAGTTCCCCGATTATGATATTACCATAGAATATATGGCAACCGGAACGCATGCAGCCAAGCTGAACGCGGAGGGGACATCCACGGATTGCGACATCACTCACGATATGGAGTACGGTTATCTGTCCCAGCTTGCTCAGCAGGGCATACTTGCAGACCTGTCCGCTTACGATCGGAGCGTATATACCGACGATGTCAATGAAAGCTCCGATTATCTTGTAGAGCTTCGCAACGGCGGCGCGATCATACTGAATACAGATGTGCTTTCAAAGAAGGGGCTTGACGAACCGACCTCATATGAGGATCTTCTGAAGCCGGAGTACAAGGGGCTTATTTCGATGCCGAATCCCAAATCGTCGGGTACGGGATATATGTTCTTAAAATCCCTGGTAAACACATGGGGAGAGGAAAAGGCGTTTGAATATTTTGACAAGCTGACCGATAATGTCCTTCACTATACTTCATCCGGATCCGGCCCCGTTAATGACCTGCTCATCGGTGACGTTGCAATAGGTCTCGGAATGACGGC
>JBJDZF010000329.1:0-2656 GCA_051867855.1 Eubacteriales bacterium | reverse complement strand
TTTTCAATCCACGGCTGTTCAGATCGTTTATAATGCTTGTAGCGGTCTCGCCGCCGGCGTACCGAGTGAAAATCTCAAGAGCGACAGGTGCGGTTGCGGGATTTATCTGATAATGCTTGTCCTATCGATCCTATAACCGCAAGGTCGGCAGAATAATACTCCGCCATGCCTTCAAGCACCGATTCAAGAATAATACCTTCAGCCCCTAGGAGATAGCCTCTGTTGCGGAAACGACTTTCACGTCGTTCTTATTAGCAAATGCCATATTTTCTCGAATTTGTCCTTCAATTGACTCCTCACGCTGATTGTCCGAGGAATAGCGTGCGTAGATTACACCTCTCATTGCTTCAACTCCTTTCTGCTCTTATCGTGACCATTATACCATACAAATCTGGATTTGTCAGCGAAAAAACCAAAAATATTATATGAAGCCTTTGAATAACATAACTTACTTGTATTATGTGGTGACTCAAATATTGCATCGCAGAAATTAAAGTGAAGCGTTGGATTGATGAAAAGCTAAAATCCACAGATCACCCCATGGGTGCAAGAGATTAACAATTGCAGTGCATAAGCCGATAAAATTATCATGCAAGATATGATTTATCTAATAAAGGAGTTGCACTATCGTTTCGGACAGAACACAGGAAAACTTCTCTTTACTGTATCTGCCCGTGTTTTTAACTCATCGAATCCTCCCAGAACTTCACAGCAAGATCAAACCATCCCTCGGCAATCGTTCCAACGCCAAGTCCAAACCCGTGCGGAAGTCCGCGATAGGAATGATATTCGGTCGCCACACCCATAGCGGCGAGTGCATCCACTCTGCGTTTCATAGTCTGATAGCTGGCAATGCCGTCGCTTTCACCAACCGTTACGAAAGTGGCAGGCTCGCCTTCGGAATTATATTCGTTGTGTCCGGTGTACTGCATGACTACCACGCTCGGCTTGGGAATTCCTGCCGTACCGCCGTATCTTTGTACGCCCCACGAACCGATGGTTGCCGCCATTCTTGCGCCTGCGCTTCCTCCCCATATGGAATATCCATTCGTATCTACGCCAAGTTCTTCAGCGTTAGCAAAAATAAACGAGATTGCCCTCGATAAATCTTCGTAAGCTGTCTGTGCGCCGGGACGATATATGATTGCAAAGGCATTATATCCTTTTTTCGAGAGCTCCAAAGCGTGAGGGAAGCTGTCGTGCATGGCACCGACGTATGCCCAGCCTCCGCCTGCGCAAGTTACAGCAAACGGCGCTCCCTTTTCTCCTCTGAAAAAGAACCGTCCGGTGTCCGCCTTTCGGGGATCTGCTGCTTTTTCCGCATCTGTATAAATATCGTAGAACACCTGATTTCCCGAAAGCGTCTGGTCTTTTAGATAATTGCAGATCTCTACCGTATGGTCTACGTTGATATAGTTATACCAGGTAAGGCGCAGATTGCCGAGAGTATCTCCGCTAAAGTAGCCGCTGTCCACAGGAAATATCATTCTGCCGAAATCCCCGAATACTGGGTCGTTGATCACATCGGTAATTTTCGTGTCCGCCGTATAATCCGATTTTAATGTATTGCCAGTATCTTTCCACACCCAGGACAGCGCGTTGTAAAAATACTCACTTGCCGCCCTTCCGTCGTGAGAATATCCCTCTTTTACAAGATAGGCGAGATTGCCGTCCTTTTCGTTCTCCGCCTTTGTAAACGTATCTGTCGCAAGCATAGCGTTTATCTGACTTGTAAAAGCCGAATAAGCAAAATCGTTTGTTCCCGACATAGCCAAAATAAAGAAATCGTCCGCACCGTATCCCGACTGTTTTACGATATTTTCCATATAAGCCCCGTCGGAAGTGATTGCGCCGCTTGACGGAAAGAAATAGCGGAAATAATCGAGGCAATATTCAAATGTGCGCCAGGTTGTAACCGAACCCATCGAAAAGCCCATAAACGCGCGGTGATTTCGGGAAGCGATGAAATCTTCTGCATCCGTACTTTCCGAATAAGACGAGTACCTTCCCTCCACGGCAGGTATCAGGTCGTTGATCAGTTCATTATGATAGTTCCGTGTGAGTTGCAGGGCAAGAGAATAATTGTCGCTGTCCTGACCGTTCTCATTGGTGTTATTGTAGGTAGGGCATACGATAATCAGCGGAGCAAACACCCCGTTTTCTATCGCGTTGTCGATCACGTTTTTGAAATCCGACGGATTTTCAGGAACACCTAAAATTCCCGTTTCGTTACTCCAACCGCCGTGCATCAGATATAAAACATTGTACTTGTTTTCAGCAGAATATCCGTATGGTAGATATACGATCGCACGCTTTGTCAGCGGCTTGTTTTCGTTACCGTAGGAAAAGGATTCGTATGTATCGTACAGGAGTTCTTCGAGATATCCCTGTTCGCTGGCACGAGAGTAATATTCACCCGGAATCTCCGACAGAATATCCGGAACAGACGGTTGAACATCGCTTCCATTTTCCGTATTACTGTCACTGCTGATTGGTGGCAATGAGGGAAGCTTGCCGCTGTCATCAGTTTTTGTGCAAGCGGTAAAAGTACTAAGCGATAATACAATCGCTAAAACCGTTATCATAAATTTTTTCATTTTTACCCTCCGTCATTTATCTGTTGAACAGCCAGCCCATGATTTCGCTGTCATAGGCA
>JBJDZF010000328.1:0-11573 GCA_051867855.1 Eubacteriales bacterium | reverse complement strand
TAACAGCTTTATCGAGGAGTGCACCTACAAGGACAAGCTCTACACCATTGAGGGTGAGCTGGCTCTTTCGATGATCGACGGTTCGTTTGTCATGTTTTTCAACAAGGAGTCTCTGAAAAATATAGACAAAACACTCGACCTTTATGAAGTGGTCAGCAGCGGCGAGTGGACCTTTGAGCGCTTCAAGACGCTCGTAAAGAACACATGGAGTGACGACGGAAACGGTGAGCCGGACAGCAACGATTCCTTCGGTCTTGTATCTCCGAGCTTTGCCTGCGGACGTGACGGATTCCCGACGTCGTTCGGTGCTACGGTCACCGCCAAAAACTCATCGGGTGATATTTCCCTTAATTTTGCAACAGAACGTAACCAGAATATCTGGCTCGATTTCTATGATTTCCTCAACAGTGAGGCAGGCGTTTTCGTAAACGGTGCCGACGATGCGGCGCGTACAGAGTGCAAAGCGATGTTTGAGGGCGGAAAGTCGGTGTTTATAACCGAGCTTCTGCATTACTCATGGGATCTTTCGGGTACGGATCTGGATTACGGAATAATACCGCTTCCGAAATATGACGATATTCAGGAAGGTTACAGAACCAATTCCGAGTCTATGCACTCGCAGTTCGCAATCGCGTCCTACGGACAGAAGACCGAAGCCGCTGCGGCAACTCTTGAACTGCTCTGCTTCCAGACCTACAAGAACGTGACCATGGTGTACTATGAGCAGACAATGAAGTTTAAGAATATGCACGATGAGCAGTCGGTAAAAATGCTTGATATGGTGGTTGATTCCATCACCTGTAACTTCGGCGAGCAGTTTGCAAGCGAACTGGGCTGGCCCTTCCCCGTTATCGGAACAGTAAACGATATTTCATCCTATTTTACCAGTAAGTCGAAACTGCTTGAAAAGACGCTTCCCGATCTTCTCCAGAAGCTTGAATCTGCGTCATAAATATTATCCGAAAGGACGTGCCGAAATGGACGGTACGACCGGTGTCCGATATGAATACGGAACAAATCAAGGCACGTGCGTTTGATTATATCGACAGCATAAGCGATAAGATAATAGCGCACGGAAACGCGGTGATGAATACCCCGGAGCTTGGCTTCAGGGAAGAAAAGACCTCGTCCTATGTGCGTACGGAGATGGAAAAACTCGGACTTGCGGACATTCGCGGCGTTGCGCTTACGGGAGTGAGCGCACGCCTCTCCGAGGATAAAGCAGGTCCTGAGATCTGTATCATCGGCGAGCTTGACGCGGTACTCACACCCGACCATAAAAGGGCGGACAAGTCGACCGGCGCGGCTCACTCCTGCGGACACAATATCCAGATCGCACAGCTGCTCGGCTGTGCCGATGCGCTGAAAAACAGCGGAATTTCCGGGGAGCTTGGCGGTAACGTCAGATTTCTCGCGGTGCCCGCCGAGGAGTTCGTTGAGCTGGAATACAGACAGCAGCTGCGCAAAAGCGGGAAGATCAGCGAGCTCAGCGGAAAGAAGGAACTGATCGCCGAGGGCTTCTTCGACGGTATTTCATGTGCAATGATGGTCCATTCACAAGCCGACCAGCCGCAGAAAAGCTGCTTTATCGACTGCAACAGTCTGGGATTTGTAGCGAAGAGGGTCAGGTTTATCGGAAAGGCGGCGCACGCAGGCGGGGAACCGTACAAGGGTATAAACGCACTCAATGCGGCAATGGCGGCAATGATGTGCATACACGCGATGCGGGAGACCTTCAGGGACGAAGACAAAATAAGGGTACATCCCATTATAACCAAGGGCGGTGACCTGGTTAATATCGTTCCTGCCGATGTTACCATGGAAACATATGTGCGCGGCGCTACGCCGCAGGCTGTTGACGACGCCTCATTCAAAGTCGACCGGGCGATAAAGGGTGCCGCCTACGCCGTAGGTGCGAAGGTCGAAATAGAGGATCTCGGAAGCTATGCGCCGCTGCATCAGGACCCGGAGCTGTCTGCGCTGTTTGAAAAGAACGCCCTGAGATTTATGGACTCGTCGGCGATATATCACAATATCGATATGATAGGATCGACCGATATGGGGGATCTCAGCCTGATATTGCCCGTCATCCAGCCTACCTTCGGAGGATATGCAGGTGGGGCGCACAGCAGGGATTTCTGCAGCGTTGACGATTATGTGACGCATATTCTGCCGTGCAAGATCATGACCGCCACAGCCATTGATCTGCTCGCAGACAATGCAAGACTTGCAGTGCAGATAAAAGAAAACTTCGACAGAACACATAAAAAAGAATTACAGAATACGGAGAGCAACGATAAAAATGTTTAACGAACAAACCTTGGACGAGCTTTTGACAACACCGTCTGCGGCACTTATCAGGGATATCGCCGAAATCAAGGGCGATATTATGATACTCGGTGCGGGAGGAAAGATGGGACCCTCACTGTGCAAGCTGGCGGCAAACGCCGTGCGCGCCGCGGGAATAAACAAGAAGATAATAGCGGTGTCGCGTTTCGGCGATCCCAAAGCGGTGCAGACTCTTGAGGAGGCAGGGGTAACTGTGATAAAGGCAGATCTGCTTGATATGGACGCACTTGCTTCGCTCCCTGATGCCGAAAACATAATCTATATGCCGGGCAAAAAATTCGGAACGAGCAACAACGAGTGGGAGACCTGGGCAATGAATTCCACACTTCCCGCATTTGTTGCAAACAGGTACAGAAATTCGAGGATCGTTGTATTTTCTTCCGCAAATATTTATCCGATAACTCCGGTTGTAAACTGCGGGTGCACAGAGGAGGATCCCGTCGTGCCGTGCGGTGAATATCCTATGAGCTGTCTTGCACGCGAGAGAGCGTTTGAGTATGTCGCAAACCGCTTCGGTACAAAGGTGTTTATTTACAGACTTTGCTTTGCGGTCGCGCTCAATTACGGCGTACTCTGCGACATAGGAACAGATATTCTTGCCGGCAGATCGGTCCGCCTCGGAAACGGTTGCGTCAATTTCATATGGCAGGGAAGCGCGAACGAGTATGCGATACGCTCGATTCTGCTTGCGGATTCTCCCGTGGTCAAGATGAATATCTCCGGACCCGAGGTCGTGTCCGTCAGATACATAGCAGAGAGACTCGGCAAGGCACTCGGCGTTGAGCCGAAATTCGAGGGCGTTCCCGAAAACGACGCTTACCTTGTCAATACGATGAAGTGTACCGAGACGTTCGGATATCCTGCGATCAGTGCCGCACAGCTCATCTCCATGCAGGCGGAATGGCTTAAATCAGGCGGAGAAGTACTCGGAAAGCCCACACATTTCGAAACTCGTAACGGAAAATATTGATTTTTTGGAAAATATACGAAAAATCGGTTGAATTTGTGTCGCAATCTGTGCTATAATTTACCTGTTCATAAAACAAATGGTTATATACATTTTGGCACTGCGGATGAAATGATCATATGAAACATAACTGCAGTTACAATTTTTCATCGGAACAGGAGAGTTTAATTGTGGAAAGAAATTCCGTACAGACAAAGCAGAACATTCTGAATGCGGCAATCAAGGAGTTTTCGGCAAAGGGGCTTGCCGGTGCAAGGATAGATGAAATAGCCTCGGAGGCGGGATGCAACAAAGGAATGATCTATCAGTATTACGGCTCGAAGGACGCTTTGTATGAAACCGTTATCCGTCATGAGTATGAATTGCTTGCACACATTGAGGCGGATATCCTTCACGAAAACGGTGATTACACGCGTATGGTGTCCGAAATTGTCGACAGATATTTCGATTTTTTGCTCAAGAATCCCAACTTCGTCAGGATCATAATGTGGGAAAACCTCAATGAGGCGAGGGTAGTCAGATCGGATAAGGCAATAAACGAGATAAAGTCCCCGATACTGAATGCGACCGAAATAATGGTCGAGAGCGGAAAGCGCAACGGCATTTTCCGCGACGACGCCAATGCGCACGAGGTCATATTCTCACTCATCATCGGCACATTTTCGTTTTTTTCAAATAAATATACCATTCCGTGCATCATACCGATAGATCTCGGCGACGAAAAGGTCATAGAAACACATAAGCAGCTGCTTAAGGACTCCATCATGAATTATTTGCTTAAAAAATAATTCCGTGAGCCTGTCGCCCGATCTCGGATCATTAATCGCATATTACAATCGCAGATACATAAGAAAGGAAAACCGTTTTTATGAAAATTCTTGTGACGGTTCCGGACGGTGCGGTCAGGGAGAGCTTTTTCACTCCGGATGTGCTCGAGAGGCTCTCCGAGCTTGGAGATGTCGAATACAATACAACCGGAAGAAACTATACCCCCGAGGAGTTGAGGGAGCATTTAAAGGGCAAGGACGTCGCTCTCACCGGCTGGGGAACTCGACAGCTTGACGAATATGTGCTCGACGGTAACGATACTCTGAAGCTGCTCGCACATACCGGAGGTGCGGTGACGCCGGTTGCCTCCGATCACCTCTATTCAAAGGGAATAAAAGTAATCAGCGGAAACAGACTGTATTCGGAGTCTGTGGCGGAGGCGGTAATAGCGTATGCGCTGGCTTCGTTGAGAAGAATACCGGAATTTACGCAGAGATCCCGCGAGGGAGGCTGGTACAACGGTGAGATCTGGGAGGGTCTGCTCGACAGGACCGTGGGAATAATCGGATTCGGAATGACCTCTCGCAATCTTATGAAGATGGGCAAGGCGTTCAGGCTGAAATTCAAGGTGGCATACAAACCGTATATAACCAAGGAAGATATGGAGGAATACGGGTTTGAGACTGCCACAATGGAGGAGATCTTCAGTACCTGTGACATAATTTCCGTCCACGCGCCCATGACAGACAGAAATTATCACATGATCGATGCGCGTCTGCTCTCCATGATACGCGACGGTGCTCTGCTTATAAACACGGCAAGGGGCGCGGTAATAGACGAAAAGGCGCTTATTTGCGAGCTGGAAAAGAACCGTTTCAGAGCGGTGCTCGACGTCTATGAGGAACAGGAGCCGTTGCCTCTCGATTAC
Source organism: Eubacteriales bacterium (assembly GCA_051867855.1). Classification (GTDB taxonomy): domain Bacteria; phylum Bacillota; class Clostridia; order Oscillospirales; family CAG-272; genus HGM12713. The sequence goes on along the minus strand of JBJDZF010000328.1, from coordinate 6,561 downwards.
CCCTTGAGAAGGCTCGATAATGTCATCTGCATTCCTCATATGGGCGGTCCTACATACGACAGAAGAAAGATGGTTACGCTGGCACTTGCCGACGATATCGAAAGATTCTTTAAGGGCGGAGTGCTCGAAAATGAGATCACCCCCGAGTATGCCTCACACATGACGTCGGGCAAATCCACCTGATTGCTTGTCGGAATCGGAGGAAGATCATAAATGCAAAGGCGTTATGTTATAGGACTGGACGTCGGTACGACCGGCTCAAAGGCGATCGTATCCGATGAGTGCGGCACGGTATACGGCAGGGGATACCGCGAATATAATCTTGTTTTCGGTGAGGTCGGTTGCGTGACGCAGAGTCCCGATGACTGGTTTGACGCCGCCTGCTATGCCGTCAGAACAGCCGTGGAGCAAAGCGCGGTGAACCCCGGTGATATAGAGGCGATCTCCATGTCCACACAGGGAGCAAGTATGCTCGCGGTGGGCAAAGGCTTCAAACCGCTGTGTGATGCCATAACGTGGATGGACAAAAGGTGCACCGCTGAGGTGGCGCAGATCTGCGAAAGCCTCGGAGAAGAATCGCTCTACCGCAAATCCGGCTGGCCTCTCGGCTGTGCCAATGATGCGCCGAAGATACTGTGGATCAGAAAGAACCTCCCGGACGTCTTTAATGATGCCGTGTCGTTTGTCTCCACACTTGAATATATGAACTTCCGCATGACCGGAAACAATGTCACGGACCCATCAAACGCCGCAATACGGTCGCTCATGGATATAAGCGAGGGCAGATACGACGGCGAGATACTCGATTTTATCGGCATCGGAGAGGACAGACTCCCGAAGATACGGAAGTCGGGCAGCGTTGTCGGACAGCTTACGGCACAGGCGGCGCCGCTCTTCGGACTGCCGGCAGGCGTTAAGGTCATAAACGGAGCGCACGACCAGTATTGTGCCTCCATCGGCTCCGGTGCGGTGTCTGCGGGAGATATGCTTGTTGCGACCGGTACCGCGTGGGTCCTTCTCGGGGTATCCGATCATCTGATATACACACCGAGCAGAGCCTGCCCGGGAATACATCCGGCAGGAAACTACGGTGTTATGGCATCGCTTGTGAGCGCGGGCTCGGCACTGAAGTGGTTCAGGGGAATATGCTCGACGGATTACGCCGAGCTGGACCGCGGAGCCGCAACGCACAGAGAGAGCGCACGGGATCTGTTTTTCGGACCTTATTTCTCCGGTGGGGCTTTCCCGCATACAAATACGGTCCCCAAGGCGGAAGTATACGGTCTTGAGCTGTCACACGATAAGTTCGACATTGCCCTTGCCCTTATGGAGGGCGTGGGATTTGAGGTAAAGAGCGCGCTTGCGGAGTATGAGCGCTTCGGCTGTACTGCACAAAAGCTGGTTATGACCGGAAGAACGGCTCACAGCGATGTCTGGCGCGGTATAGTGCGCGATATCACCGATTGCGAGATACTTGTTACCGAAGAGGCGGACACCTGCTGTATCGGCGCGGCAGTCATTGCGGCGGTCGGCGCAGGTATATATCCTTCATTTGCGCAGGCGGCAAAGGAAATGGTAAAGATATCGAAGCATGATATCCCGGTGCGGGAGAACGTCGGGTTTTATCTTGAAAAATACAGACGGTATATTGACAGATTTCCCGTGTGAGCTTCAACGGGATCTTGTCAGATGAAAAGAGAGGTTTGAACTGCTATGAAAAAGAAGATCAGAACGCCGTATTTTGAGATCGGAACAAAAAACTATATTTACGGCGACAAGATTCTCGAATACGCGCTTGCGGCTGACAGGGCGGCGGAAAAGTACGATATAGATGTGCTTTTCATCACATCTCCCATAGAGATAAGGCGGGTCGTTGAGAACACAAAGCATCTTATTGTACTTGCTCCGTACATGGATACACTGCGTCCGGGCAGAGGAATGGCTGACATTCTTCCCGAAGGACTCAAGGCGGCAGGCGCGCAGGGCGTGGTGGTGAATCACTGCGAAAAGCCGATGTCCCTGCCGCAGATAAAGAAGACCATAGACCGCGCAAGAGAGCTTGATATGCTCGTGTTTGCCTGTGCCGATACCATTGCCGAGGCGAAGGCAATAGCGCAGCTTCACCCGGATATCATTAATCCCGAGCCTACCGAGCTGATCGGGGGAACAGGAAACGGCGTGAGCGATATGTCTTACGTTGCCGAATCCATAAAGGTCATCAAGGAAATATATCCCGACATAATGGTTGAGCAGGCGGCGGGGATCACAAACGGCGAACAGGTGTACAGGTTCATCATGGCGGGTTCGGAGGCGGCGGGCGCCGCTTCGGGAATTATGAATGCGGAAGATCCCATAGCCATGATAGACGAGATGGTAGCGGCTACGAGAAGAGCGGCGGACGATCTCAAAAAGAAGGAGGCAAACTGAAATGGTATTTACAAAATCCTTCAAGGTCCAGTCAAATGACAAGGTGTGTACATTCCACAATGTAACCGAGCTTGCAAAGAGCGCGCTCGGGGAATCGGGTATCAAAAACGGTATAGTTGTGGTATACTCACATCATACCACCTGCAGCGTTATTACGCAGGAGTGTGCGTTTGATATGTCCATGACCGGACTCGAGACATTACAGCAGGACCTCGTGGACGTGTTCGAAAAAATGGTGCCGACCTGCAGCAGAGAGGGAATTTATCTTCATCCCGGTCCCAAAGCCCTGAAATTTGCCGAGGAGCACGGAGAGGATGCCAGAGGCTGTCACAATACCGATGCGCATCTCATTTCTTCCATAATCGGAAGAAGTCAGACCATTGTTGCCGAAGACGGCAAGATGGACCTCGGGGAGTTCGGATTCATATATTTTATTGACTGGGACAAGACCCGCGCCAGAGAGCGTACGGTCAAGATAATGGTAATCGGGGAGTAAGGTTTATACGGATATCCGCGCAAATGTGCGGGAAAGTATGATGATCATCGCAGGAGAATGACATCCGGATCCATTAAAATACGGATATTGTTCGGAGCTTACTCGGGTAGACAAAAATTTTCACATGGCTTGCAGGCAATTGGATATGTACCCATATTTTGTAAGGTATGGTATGGGATTTACAGAATAACCATTTATTTATAATTGTAACCATCCCGTTATTTACAATAATAACCAAATAGTTATTTAGCCTGACTGTTATCCAAATGTCCCCGGGTCATGTGAGAAAATCAGGTTTACACCTGAAGGTCCGGATGAATCATACAGAAATCGGATATCAATCCGAAAAAACAAGGAGGAATTCAAAGATGAAAAAGGTTCTTGCAATCACCTTGACAGTAATGATGCTTTTGTCTGTGTTACTGTCCGTTCCCATGTCCGTTTCGGCGGAGGATGCCACCGCATCCGACGAACCTATCAAGCTTCAGCAGGGCTTCAATGTCAACACTTATTCTACCGCCTCCGGTTATGTTGCTTCAAGTCAAGCAGATGGTCGTTATTCACTGACCAAAAACAGCAATATACCCGCCGGAGCGTGGGCTGTTGCACAGTATGCGGGTTCATTCGACTATGATAAGACCGCATATGAGGTAGATTATGATGTAACACTTGCCGACAGCAATAAGGGTACGTCAATGATGTATTTCTATTGGCAGGACTGGTGTACTTCAGGTAGCAATATCCGTACATACAGCGCAGAGGGTAAATCCAACGGTGCCGGTTTGTATGTTACTGCCGACGGAACAAATATAAGCTTCAGAGTTCTGGCATATAACGCCACAGGAAGCGGCAGTGGTTATGAGGCTGCGATTGCAGACGGTAGCGATCCTAAAGCAAACACCACACTTCTTGCCGGTGCAACGACCGGTGTTAAGCTGCACTATAATATCAAATTTGATCTTGCTGCCAAAACGCTTGATGTTGTTGTCTCTCTTGCTTCAAACCCCGATGTAAAGACCACACTCAAGTATGACCTTACAAATTCGATTCCGGCTCTTAATCAAATTGTTGCGCCTTCCGATATTGCCTTCTCTGATATGGAGGCAGGGACCGACAATGCGGTTGCCGAATTCGGAAACCTTGAGATAAAGAGCAAGGATTCCAGCAGCGGAGTTGTAGATTTTATTCAGGGCTTCAACGTAAACAACTATGCAGCAAAGACAGGTGGCTTTAAGTCGACCGGATCCGTCGAAACAAATTCGATGCTCAAGAACCCGCTCCTTACATCAGCTACATCCTGCGTTCTTCAGTATGCAGGAAACAACGCATATAACAAGGATGATTATTCACTGAAGTATACGGCTAAGCTCGGTACAGACAACAAGACAACAGCTTATACGTTCTTCTATTGGCAGGATTGGTGCACAAGTGCCGCAAACAGGAGAACGTTCAGTTCAGAGGGCAAGTCTGTGGGTGCTATGTTCTCCCTCACATCAGACGGCTCAAAGCTTTCCTTTGCCGTACTTTCATATGCAGCAAACGGTAGTTACGATAAAACAAAAGTTGGTGTGCTGACCGACACGAGCCTTGCTGAAAACACCGCAATTCTTGCAGGTGCTTCGGCAAATGCAAGCCTTGACGTCCTTCTCAAGTTCGATCGCGAGGCAAAACGCCTGTTTGTAACCATTTCGCGCAGCGACAATGCAGAGCTTAAGACCGAACTTGAATTTGATCTTACAAATGCAATCGCCAATATCGATGCAGTGACCGATCCTCAGGCATTTGCAATTGTCGATGCTAAAGCAGGCACCGCAGATGCACTTGAGTCGATCAGCAACATATTTATCAACCCGTCCGAGAACGCCGGTCAGGAAACATCCAAGACGATAGACCGTGAGAGCTGGGAGTACACAACCGCACTTGAGGTCAATGAGGATAATTTTGAAACATACGTTCCCAAAGCAGAGCCGTATGAGGGCTTCAGCATAGTGGACGGTTGGCTTACCAGAACGAGCGATGATTCCGTTAACCACGGTACTGCATATGCCTTTGCAAAATACAACGGCAAGGTCACGGATGATTATAAGCTCCAGTTCAACGTAAAACTCAATGCGGACAACCGTTGCCGTGTGGCGGCATACACCCGTTGGGATGATCTTGAGCACTGGAAGAAGCAGCAGTCGAACGGATTTGCATTCTACGTAGAAGTAGGTGCCAACGGTTCAATAAGTCTTACTGCCGTTAAATATGAAAACGGTAAATACGTCGGAAAGCTCAGTAGCTGGGATGAATACACTGTTTCCGGACAAGAAACCGGAATACTTACCGGACAGCCTGCAAACACCGAGATCACCATAACGGTAGTTATGGTGGGCAATGAGGCATCCCTCCGTGTAAATCTTGCAAATGATCCGAGCAAGACCACCGAAGAGGTGATATTCGCACTTGAAGATGCGCCTACATCATTTGCACAGATAGATAAGACCGAGCCCTTCGGAATTCTTGACGGAGCATGCGAGTCGGCATTAGCTCCCGCATCGATAGGCAATATCAAGCTCTATCTCACCGAAGAGCCCAAGGACGATCCCGCGGAAACCGATGATCCCGCAGAAACCGACGATCCTGCAGAAACCGACGAGCCTGCAAACACAGATGAGCCCGCAAATACCGACCCCGTTGATGAAACGGAATCTACCACCGCTCCCGCAACCGAAACAGAGAAGTCCGAGGAAAAGAAGGGCTGCAAGTCCTCTGTCGGTGCAGTTGCAGTCGTTGCAGTTGTGGCAGCGCTCGGTGCAGGTGTTGCGGTAAGATCCGGTAAGCGCAAAGAGGATTAACGAAACACATTTTATCGGCAACGATATGAATCGGTGACGGAGACCGAATGATCTCCGTATACCGTGCGGAGCTGTCACAAAAAGTGACAGCTCCGCGAAAAAAAACTTGTAGAAAAGTTAAAAATCACCCCTGATTACGGCAAAAGGAGGGAGTATTATGGGCAAACACTCAAAAAAAGTACCGATCATTGCTTGCATTGTATGTCTGCTGTGTGGTATACTCATAGTCGCGGGTATTGCCGTAAGCGGAGCAGAAGCTTCGGAAGAATATATTTACAAAGAATCCTTTGAGACCGCATTTAACCCCCGTCCGAGCGGATGGTCGCCCACCGGTTCTCCGAAAATAGAGCAGTCGTCCTCGGTTTTCAGTGACGGGAATTATTCTATGAAACTCACTGATACTTGGACAGAATACAGCGCAGGAATGAGAAGCCCGAGATTGCCTCTTGAAAAGGGCAAGTATTACAATATTTCCGTCGACGTTTACAATGAAACGGGAAATGCGACTGTTTATGTCGAGTTCTGGGACGGCAACAGTACTTCACAGCCTTCGGATAATGTCAGTTCCACGGCAACGTCAACCGGAAAGTGGACCACGATCAGCTTCAGTGTCTGTATGCCGGACGATGCCTTGTACACGACCATTCTTCTGTACAGCGGGCGTGCCAACAAGGGAATAATGTATTTCGACAATATAAGGATCACGGAGGACACAGGTACTTCGGATACCGAGCTTATTGATTTTGAGATCCTGAATACCTCCTATCCTCGGCTTTATTTCAATTCCGCAGAGCTGGAATC
>JBJDZF010000327.1:0-11626 GCA_051867855.1 Eubacteriales bacterium | reverse complement strand
TGTTCCTCCCCGCGCCCCTCTTTCAAGAACTTCGGACTTGGATAAGTTATAACAGTTTGAAAGCTTTTGAAAGGGGTGCGGGGGAAACCTTTTCTCGAAAAGTTTCCCCCGCATAGATTATAGAGTTATCTTATTCGTAAAGCTTGCCGAGCTTCTGAAGTCTGTCGTATTTAGCCTTAGCGTTATCGGCACCCTGAGCGAAGAGCTTTTCAGCCTTCTCGGGGAATGTCTGCTTAAGGCGTGCATAACGTGTTTCGGACTCGATGAAGTCGATATAGCTTGCAGTCGGCTCCTTGGAGTCGATGGTCAGCTTATTGCTCTCTGCGGCAGGATTATATCTGAACATCTGCCAGTAGCCTGCGTCAACCGCTCTCTTCATCTCGAGCTGGCAGTTAGCCATACCGCCCTTGACTCCGTGCATTTCGCAGGGAGCGTAACCGATGATAAGCGACGGTCCGTGATATGCTTCTGCCTCGGTAAGAGCCTTAAGGAGCTGGTTCATGTCGGCGCCCATAGCAACCTGTGCCACGTATACATAGCCGTAGGACATTGCGATCTGTGCAAGATCCTTCTTGCCTATTGCCTTACCGGCGGCTGCAAACTGTGCGACCTGACCGATCTGAGAAGCCTTGGACGCCTGTCCGCCAGTGTTGGAGTAAACCTCGGTATCGAATACCATGACGTTTACATCCTCGCCGGATGCGAGAACATGGTCAAGTCCGCCGAATCCGATATCATAAGCCCAACCGTCTCCGCCGAATATCCATACGGACTTCTTTGCGAGGTAGTCCTTCTCGGCAACGATCTTGCGGCACAGGTCGCACTTCGGCTCACCGATAGCGGCAAGAAGTGCGTCGGATGCGGCAGAATTGGTCTTGCCGTCGTCGTAGGTTTCAAGATACTTAGCGGCAGCTGCCTTGATGTCGGCAGGAGTTTCCTCGCCGTTTGCAAGCTGCTCAACATAGGACTTGAGCTTCTCGCGAATGGTCTTCTGACCGAGAGCCATTCCGAGGCCGTGCTCGGCATTGTCCTCAAAGAGGGAGTTTGCCCAAGCCGGACCCTTGCCGGACTCACGATTTACCGTGTAAGGAGTAGCCGGTGCGGAACCGCCCCAGATGGAGGAGCAACCGGTTGCGTTGGATATATACATTCTCTCGCCGAACAGCTGTGTGATAAGACGTGCGTAAGAAGTTTCGGCACAGCCTGCGCAGGAGCCGGAGAACTCAAGCAGAGGCTGCTTGAACTGGCTTCCCTTGACGGTGTTGACTGCGAAAGGAAGCTCCTTCTCGGAAACCTTGGAGACTGCGTAATCAAACGCGCTCTGCTGATCGAGCTGGCTTTCCTGAGGAGCCATCTCAAGGCATCCAACCTTGCAAGCCTTGACGCAAAGGGTACAACCCATGCAGTCGAGAGGCGAAATTGCAATCGTGAACTTATAATCCTCGCAGCCCTTTCCGATCATCTTCTTGGAGAGGAACTTGGTGGATGCAGGTGCGTTTGCCGCCTCGGTCTCGTTCATGACGATGGGACGGATAGCCGCATGAGGACATACGAACGAGCAGGAGTTACACTGAACGCACTTCTCGGGATTCCATGTGGGAACGTCCACGGCAACACCGCGCTTCTCGAACGCAGCGGCACCCTGAGGATATGTTCCGTCCTCCATTCCCTTGAATGCGGAAACGGGAAGCGAATCACCGTTCATGAGGCTGACGGGGGTAACTATCCTGTTAACGAAATCGACAACCTCTTTGCGGTCTCCCTGTGCAAGCGCACGGGGTGCGTCGTCAGCAACAGTCTTCCAGCTCTCGGGAACATTGATCTCAACGATTGCGTTGACACCTGCGTCGATTGCCTTGTAGTTCAGTTCAACGACAGCCTCGCCCTTCTTGAGGTAGGACTTTTTCGCCATGTATTTCATGTAATCCACAGCCTCGGCGATGGGCATGATGTTTGCGAGAGCGAAGAACGCCGACTGAAGAATGGTGTTCGTTCTCTTGCCCATACCGATCTCACGCGCTATGTCGATCGCGTTTACGGTATAGAACTTTATCTTGTTGTTTGCGATATATTTCTTGACTTCGGAAGGAAGATGACGGTCCAGCTCCTCGGGAGTCCACTGGCAGTTGAGCAGGAAGGTTCCGCCCGGCTTTACATCGTTGACTATCTTGTAGCCCTTGAGAATATACGAGGGGTTGTGGCAGGCAACGAAGTCCGCCTTATTGATGTAATATGTGGACTTGATGGGCTTGTCGCCGAAGCGCAGGTGGGATATCGTGATACCGCCCGTCTTCTTGGAGTCGTACTGGAAGTACGCCTGAATATACTTGTCGGTATGGTCTCCGATGATCTTGATGGAGTTCTTGTTTGCACCGACCGTACCGTCTCCGCCGAGGCCCCAGAACTTGCAGGAAATGGTGCCTGCAGGTGCCGTGTCGGGAGCGGGCTTTTCAGTGAGCGAGTGACCGGTAACGTCATCGACGATACCGAGTGTAAATCCGTTCTTGGGCTCATCTGCGCTGAGGTTCTCATAGACCGCGAAGATAGATGCGGGGGGAGTATCCTTGGAGCCGAGTCCGTAACGTCCGCCAACGACCTTGACGTTTACGCCGCCTGTTGCAAGTGCGGTGACGACATCGAGGTAAAGCGGTTCACCGAGAGCGCCGGGCTCCTTGGTTCTGTCGAGGACGGCGATCTTCTTTGCCGTCTTCGGAATTGCCTCAATAAGTCTTTCGGCAACGAAAGGTCTGTAAAGACGAACTTTTACAAGTCCGACCTTCTCACCCTTTGCGGTAAGATAATCGATGACTTCCTCTGCAACGTCGCAGATGGAGCCCATAGCGACGATCACTCTGTCCGCATCGGGAGCACCGTAGTAGTTGAAGAGCTTGTAATCGGTTCCGAGCTTTTCGTTGACCTTGCCCATGTACTCTTCAACGATTGCGGGAAGAGCGTCATAGTAGGGATTGCAGGACTCTCTGTGCTGGAAGAAGATATCTCCGTTTTCAGCAGAGCCGCGGAGCACGGGGTGCTCGGGGTTAATAGCGCGTGCGCGGAATGCGGCGATCGCGTCCTTGTCGACCATTTCATCGAGATCCTTGTAGTCCCAAACCTCGATCTTCTGAATTTCGTGCGAGGTGCGGAATCCGTCAAAGAAGTTGATAAACGGAACACGTCCCTTGATGGTGGAGAGATGAGCCACAGCACCGAGGTCCATGATCTCCTGCTGGTTGGATTCAGCGAGCATTGCAAAGCCCGTCTGACGGCAGGCATAGATATCGGAGTGATCTCCGAAAATGTTGAGCGCGTGTGATGCGACACAGCGTGCCGAAACGTGAATAACGCAGGGGAGAAGCTCTCCGGCGATCTTGTACATATTGGGGATCATCAGAAGAAGTCCCTGGGAAGCGGTATATGTAGTCGTGAGTGCACCCGCTGCGAGAGAGCCGTGAACGGCACCCGCCGCGCCTGCCTCGGACTGCATTTCGATGACTTTTACTCTTTCATCGAATATATTCTTCAGACCCGACGCGGACCAGGTATCTGTTACCTCCGCCATCGGAGAAGAAGGGGTGATGGGATAGATGGCTGCGACCTCGGTGAACGCGTACGAGACGTGCGCGGCAGCGGTGTTACCATCCATGGACATCTTTTTTCTTGTAATTGCCATGTTTGAAAAATCCTCCGGTTTATTTATATAAATTTTTTTATGCTTATGACATCAAATGTCTCAAAGGTTATGATACCACACTTTGAGTGATAAGTAAAGACCATTTTTCAATTTTCCGTCTGTAACTTCGACAATTTTTTTTGCGTAACGGCAAAATAAATAAGATTTGGCGGATATGTCAGTTTGTTCCCGTAGAGCCGAAGCCGCCCGAGCCTCTGTCGGTATCTCCGAGCTCGTCAACGACGTCAAATTTCGCCGCGGCATAGGGTACGATAACAAGCTGGGCTATCCGCTTTCCGGGGCAGACCTGTGCCGGATTCGAGCCGTGGTTATGAAGTGCTACCATTATCTCTCCGCGATAATCGCTGTCGATCACCCCTACCTTATTTGCGGGGGCAAGCCCCTCCTTTGAGGCAAGTCCGCTCCTCGCAAAAACGAGCCCCACATATCCTGTCGGTATCTCCAGTGCTATTCCGGTGTGTATCATTGCCGTCTGCCCTGCCTCAAGCGTTACATCCTCGCCGCAGGCGTAAAGATCGGCTCCTGCCGAAAATTCCGTACCGTATGCGGGGATCCGCGCGTCCGCGCAAAGCTTCTTCATCCTTATGTTGAGCATCGTTTTCCTCCGAAATTATATTTTAGCCGGGCGGTGACAGCGTGAAATTATCGCTTGTCATTTAGTGTGGTAATTCTTTTTCACGCCCAAATTGCTCTCAAAATGGGACCCAGCCCATTTTGATTTGCATTGCAAATACGAGCAATTTCAATATTTATTTGAGCCGCCTGCGGCGGCGTGGAAATTATTATGTTTTTTCCGCTCGTAATTATATGTCTTACGTTTCAAACGTATTCCACGAAATGAGTGCCTCGAGCATCTTGTCCTCAAGCATAGTGTCGTATATTTCGTCTGTCAGATTCTCGCGTACGTACTCTTCCTTATACCCGTAATCGGTCACGAATTTGTCGACATATCTTCCGAAAAGCCTGTCCTTTTCCTCCTCGGTCAGCTCTATTCCTTCCGTTTTCAGGATGGCGTGCCTTACAAGGTCCTCCTTTGTAAGAGCCTTGGCTTCGTTCATTATATCCTCGTCGGTGATCCCGAGATCTTCGAGCAGCTTTTCGTAAGTCACATTGTTTTTATCGGCGTAAAAGCGATACCTTGCCCTGCCCTGCGAATAGTAGTACATCAGTTGTTGTTCAGGGTATTCGATTACGCGTGACGACTCCACGACGGCATTCCACACGGCACTCCCGCGGGAGGCGTTGTCGGTGCCTTTTGACGTAAGTGTGAGATTTCTGTACTGACCGAGTTCAATGTAAAGCGAGAGATTCGCGGAATCAAAATTCATGGGCAGATAAACATCATCGCGTTTTTGAGATTCGCTTTCCGTGCTTTTTGAATTGCCGGTGTCCCCGCACGAGGCAAATATGCAACCTGCAAGCGAAAGCAGGACAAAAAGCAAGAGCGAACTGCGTATTAGCCTTGTCAAGAACTCACATCCTTTCGGTCGGATCGATCCGTCGTCAAAATAATTTTAACACAAATCGTGTACAAAAGAAAGACGGAAATTTTTTTATTTACAATCTATACACAAATAGCGAAAGTCAAAAAACAGAAAACGGCATCCCGGGTGACCGAAAGTCACACGAAAACGCCGTTGTATCTGTCTATATCCTTATTTGCTTTCAACTTTGACAACTTCCTTGCCGCCGTAATATCCGCAAGCCTTGCAAACGCGGTGATTCAGAACGAATTCTCCGCACTTGGGGCACTTGGACATTCCGGGCAGATCAAGCTTCCATGTGCTTGAACGTCTCTTGTCTCTGCGAGCCTTGGATACTTTCTTCTTCGGTACTGCCATAATCTACACCTCCCTCAAGCGTGTATAACACCACTTCTTTATATGTCAGTTTTTTTCTTCACTGCCGTCTTTGAAAAAATCCTTAAGTACGGCAAGCCGCGGGTCGATTTCTTTTTGCGGACAGGAGCACGGTCCGTCATTAAGCGGTTTCCCGCACTTCGGACAGAGTCCCTTGCAATCCTCACGACAGAGCAGACGGGTCGGGAAACTCAGAATAAGCTCCTCGGACAACTGCTCATCCACATCGAGCTCATTTCCGTCCGTTACAACATACTCATCAACATTGTCCTCGAGCTGTTGATCGGTGAGCATACCCTCCGGAGCCACGGTGCGCTCGAAATCAAGCGAGAATACTCCGCTTACGGGAGCAAGGCACCTTGCACACTCCCCGCTGTACGGAAGCTTCGCCGTGAGATGAAGCCGCATATATCCCGCATTGTCGGTAAGATACCCCGTTACGCGCGCGTCGGACTCAAACTTTACGCCGCAGATAGGTACGGGGGTAAGGGTATAGTCGATATCGATCCTTTTAAGTTCGCCCCTCAGGATCGGGCCTACGTCAATGATCATACGCACCTCCGTTCGGGTTGACACAAAACGCGACGATAAACATTATAATATATTCCCGTCGGCTTGTCAAGAGTTTTTTCGGTAAAAAAGCGCTCTCTTTTCCTGTTTTTATAAAAAATATGCCGTTGTATTCCATTTTTGAGCATTTTGTGTTAAAATATACCCGTATATCAGACGGTCGAACGTTTTTCAGATCAGACCGTATTTTAATGAACGGAGCCGTAAATATGAAAATTTTCTCTTATAACAAATCCTGCCGTCCCTCACTTCCCGGAAGAACGCAGGAGTCGAACAAGGGCACCTATGGGCGGGTCCTTTGCGTTTGCGGAAGCTACGGAATGGCTGGAGCGGCATATCTTTGCGCCAAAGCGGCATACAGAGTGGGCGCGGGTCTTGCGGAGATTTTTTGCTGTGAGGAAAACAGGATCATACTCCAGACACTCCTTCCGGAATCTGTCGTGACTCTTTACCGATCCGAGTCCCCCGACACAAATCTGCTCCGCACGGCGCTCGAGCGCGCGGACGCCATTGTCATCGGTTGCGGACTCGGCAAAAGCCGCGGCGCTTTGCGCATACTTGAAACGGTGCTCGATTTTCACGCGTCCGGCACAGAAAGATCGTCACATACCCCGCTCGTGCTTGATGCCGACGCTCTCAATCTGATTTCCGAAAACGAAAATCTTCGTGCTTCCATGTGCGGTACCGTTATAACCCCTCATCCCGTTGAAATGTCGAGGCTCTGCGGAAAAAGCGTAAATGATATAGTCGGCAGTATTGCAGGCACGGCGGCTGAATTTGCGACGGAAAGCGGGGCAATATGCGTGCTTAAAGACCACCGCAGTGCAGTCAGCGACGGCGGTGAACGGGTATATGTCAACAATACCGGAAACAGCGGAATGTCTACCGGCGGGTCGGGCGATGTTCTCGCCGGCGTTATCGGGGGGATTATGGCGCAGAACGCGCGCGAGCGTCGCCTCTCTGACTTCGAGTGCGCAGCTCTCGGAGTCTATCTGCACGGAATAGCAGGCGATATCGCCGCCGCATCACTCGGTGAGTATTCGCTCATGGCATCGGACATAATCAATGCCCTGCCCACCGCTATACGGGAAATAATATAGATTCTGCGGGGAGAAAACTTCTTGAAAGAAGCTTTTCTCCCCGCATAATACGATAATACCCTCGCTCTTGCGGGGAGGAAACTTCTTGAAAGAAGATTTCCTCCCCGCACCCCTCTTTCAAGAACTCCGGACTTGGGTAAATAATAACAGGTTTAAAAGCTTTTGAAGGGGGTGCGGGGGAAACTTTTCACCGAAAAGTTTCCCCCGCATAGGCTATGACTATCATTTAGCGTAATCGATTGCTCTGCTTTCTCTGATGACGTTGATCTTTATCTGACCGGGATATTTTACCTCTTCCTGGATCTTCGACGCCATATCGCGAGCGATTATCTTCATGCCGTCGTCGTCGACCTCTTCGGGCTTAACCATAACGCGTATTTCGCGCCCCGCCTGAACTGCAAATGCCTTATCGACGCCGTCAAATCCCTTGGCTATCTCCTCAATTTTCTCGAGCCTCTTGATGTAATTCTCAAGGTCCTCGCGTCTTGCACCGGGTCTTGCCGCGGAAATGGCATCAGCCGCCTGCACTATCACGGCAATAACGGTTTTTGCCTCCACGTCGCCGTGATGGGCTTCAATGGCATGAATAACCTCCTTGCTTTCCTTATACCGTTTTGCAAGGTTGACTCCGAGCTCAACGTGCGAGCCTTCCATCTCATGAGTCTGTGCCTTTCCGATATCATGGAGAAGTCCGGCACGCTTTGCCGTTGTACTGTCAACTCCCAGCTCGTCCGCTATGATTCCGGCGATAAGCGCGACCTCGATCGAGTGCTTAAGCACATTCTGACCGTAGCTCGTTCTGAATTTCAGCCGTCCGAGCATTCTGACAAGCTCGGGGTTTATGCCGTGTATTCCCACATCAAATGTAGCGCGTTCTCCTGCCTGCTTTATGGATGCCTCAACTTCCTTTGCGGCTCTTTCCACGGTCTCTTCTATTCTCGAGGGGTGAATACGCCCGTCGGAAATCAGCTTTTCAAGCGCTATCCTTGCCGTCTCACGTCTTACCGGGTCAAATCCGGAAAGTGTGATTGCCTCCGGTGTATCGTCGATAATAAGCTCCACTCCGGTCAGCTTTTCGAGCATCTGAATATTTCTGCCCTCACGTCCGATAATACGCCCCTTCATATCCTCACTGGGCAGTGAAACCACGGAAATGGTGGTCTCCGCAACATGGTCGGCGGCGCAACGCTGGATCGCGAGAGAGATAATATTCTTTGCCTTTTCGTCCGCCTCCTCCTTGTACTGCTCCTCAAGCTCCGAAAGCCTCTGGGCAAGCTCATGCTTGACCTCGGATTCCACTCTCGAAATAAGCTCTTCCTTTGCCTCGCTCGCGGAAATTCCCGAGATATTCTCAAGAACCTTCAATTCCTTTGCCATCAATTCGTTGATCTGCTCTCTGACGGCATCGTTCTCCTTGAGACGCTTGTCAAGCTGTTCGTTCTTCTTCTCGAGCGCTTCGGTTTTCTTGTCGAGATTCTCCTCCTTTTGAGAAATTCTTCTCTCCATTCTGGTAACTTCGACGCGCCGTTCCTTGATTTCTTTTTCGGCGTCGTTCCTCTGTCGCAGGATTTCTTCCTTGGCACTTATCAAAGCCTCTTTTTTCATTGATTCTGCGTCTTTGGAAGCTTCGTCTTTGATTCTCGATGCTTCCGCCTCTGCCGAACCGATTTTTGCTTCGGCTATTTTCTTACGGACAAGCAGTCCGACAAAAAATCCGATTGCAAGCGCCGCAACAGCGCTTACGGCTGCTATGACAATGTATATTGTATCCATAGAGCACCTCCTTTTTTTAATGTCTGCAGCAGTACCTTGTCTCCGGGCTTCCTTCTCAAGGTGCGGGACACGTCCGACTGCGTACCTTTGTCGGATTGTCACGATATCCCCGGCTCCGACATAGGAGGCACTATGTCAAAGAAAGTATGTTCGAAACGGCAACGGTACTGTAGCATGTCCGCGTGCACGGGTCTGCCGGCACTGCTCTTATTTATGTTATGTGTATATTTATCGATCTCAAAAATCGCATCATATGTACATATACATTATATTTTACACTTTACGCGCGTTATTGTCAAGACATTTTTTCCGATACGGAGACGTATAATGATAAAAATATGCTTGTATTGGGATTTCATCAATCCGGGACATACGGCAAAAAATAAAAATAAAAAGCACGGATTGCGGCAGCAAATAATGCTGTGCTCCGCAATCCGCACGTGCTGTAACAATATTGAATTGTAATTTTCAGCACCCCGCCGAGCCGTGTAATCGAGAATAGAGTAACCCTGCATGTGCAAGGCGGTATCCTATCGTTCACTTTACTGCTCCCAGCGTCCGGCTTTCCCTGTCGAGACAAGTCAATCGAGGAGGAAAGGGGGAGGTCTGCAAACCGCGCCCGACTCTGTTTTTCGGATTCCTTTTAAAAATTGTGGGTTTTTAAACCCGACTATCACGTACTAAGCAGGAGAAAAACCGTAAAGTTCTTGAAATGACCTATCAATCGTCCGATTTGTCCTCTTCACCGTCCTCGGAAGCATCATAATCGATTTCCTGAGAGAAGAGGTCATCAAAATAATCGGCGACATCGTCAAATTCATCGTCGTCATCCACGGACACGAGGATCTCTTCACCGTCCTCCATGACAGACTTAAGAATTGTGTATTCGCAAAATTCGCCGTCGTCATCGCTGTCGGCGGGGATCATCGCATAGTAGACCGCGCCCTTGTATTCACACTGACCGATCATCTCGAATTCAAGCTCGTTTCCGTCCTCGTCGGTCAGAGTGTAATAATCGTTGCCCATTGTATTTTCGTCCATCGAATTTCTCCTTTGCAAAGCTGACTTGCGTCTGCATATATATTGTATAATATAACGCCCGCCATGTCAACAGATTTCACGATATTTTTTTGAGCAATACGTTCAGGAAAAATCGACCAGATCCGACAGTATGGCGTTGCTGACGAAAAAGCCTCTGTCCGAAAATCGGCAACCGTTTTCGTCCTTTATGATATAACCCATTTGCGAGTACCGCTCGATCTGCGGGTATAAATCCGGGAAATCGGCTCCGAATCTGCGCCTGAAATCCGCGAATTCTATTCCCCGTGCAAGCCTCATGCGGAGCATCACATACTCACTCTGCAGAGCCTTTGCATCTATCTTTTCCCGCTTGGGCACTAAGCATTCGCCCGCGGCGTAAGAGGCAACATTTTCCGATATGCGGAAGCGTTCACCGCCGAAATACGAGTGCGCCGCCGCGCCGAATCCGAGATATTCCTCCCCGAGCCAGTAGCGAAGATTGTGACGCGACTCTCTTCCCGGTTTTGAAAAATTGCTGATCTCGTATTTTTTGTACCCGGCGCCTCGCAAAATATCGGAACACATCAAATACATATCTGCCTGAACATCGTCGTCAGGCAACACAAGAGAATCGCCCATTTTGCCGAAGAGAGTATCCGGTTCCACGCGCAAACAATATGCAGAGATGTGTGCGGGAGACAGCGAGCAAAGCAAGGACAGGGTCTGTGCAAAGCTATCCGGGGTCTGAAGCGGTATTCCGTACATCACATCGACACTTATATTATCAAATCCCGCCCGAACCGAGTTTGAATACGTACATAAAAAATCATCACAATTATGAATGCGCCCAAGCCTTGCAAGCTCGGCATCGTGAGCGCTTTGAAATCCGATACTCAACCGATTCACTCCGGCAGAGCGCAACGAGCGCAGACCGTCTGCATCGATCGTAGCGGGATTGCACTCGCACGAAATCTCTATTTGTGTTGAAATTTTATATTTTTTGAGCACAACCTCCAGTATTTTTGCGATTTTGTCGGAGCTTATCAGTGTGGGAGTACCGCCTCCGATGTATACGGTATCAACCGTATATCCTTCGGCGATCACGCTTTGGGAATCCAAGTGACGACATAACGACTGCACATATTTTTCAATTAGATTTTCAGAGGCGCAAGGAAGAGATACAAAATCGCAGTAATTGCATTTTTTAGCGCAAAACGGGATGTGTAGATATAGTCCAAGCGTCTTTTCGGACGACTCACCGTCTATTGTCTTCTTCAATTGTTTATCTGTCATCGTCATCGAGTTTAAGCACTGCCATAAACGCCTCGGGTGATATCTGAACCGAGCCGAGCTGACGCATTTTCTTTTTGCCTTCCTTCTGCTTTTCCAGCAGCTTTTTCTTACGGGTAATATCTCCGCCGTAGCATTTGGCAAGTACGTCTTTTCTCATTGCCTTTACCGTCTCGCGTGCAATTATACGCGAGCCGATCGCCGCCTGTATCGGTATTTCAAAGAGCTGACGCGGAATATTGTCCTTGAGCTTCTCGGCAATTTTTCTTGCCCGTCCGTATGCCTTTTCTTCATGAACTATAAACGAGAGTGCATCAACCTGT
>JBJDZF010000326.1:0-2683 GCA_051867855.1 Eubacteriales bacterium | reverse complement strand
TATTCCGTGAGGAGTGCAGAAGTTTTTATGAATACGGACAGCTTGTTTTCGTAACGGATCGGAAGCACACGTTTTCTGCATTTGTCAATGAGGCTATGTTGCCATGATCAGCATTTTGTATAAGCCCGAAACACACAGGTAACGCGGGCAACGAATTCTTCGAAACCCATGCCGATGATGGTGACATCTTCTTTGACACGAGTTTATTGGCTTGGAATAAGCTGACGAAATCCAAACGTAATCCGCATGAAAGGAGAAAATGAAATGAAAGTATATCAGGCGCCTGAAATTGAAATAACAGCTGCGTGTGAATTTGAGGATATCATGGATAGCAGTGCGTCCTGTACTACCCTGGACGCAGATAGTCTGTTTCTCTATTCCGACACGATCTCAACGCTGATAAACGAAGGCAAAACCGATCAGGTTTCCCGCTACTATCAATAACCGTCATATCCGCGCAGCGTTTTGCAACGCTGCGAGTGAGATATATGCGCAGTGCGATGCGCTCTCCTTTTTGCACACCTTCGTATATTTACGAGGGTGTGTTTTTTTGCACATGGCGAAAAAACGCGCGTCGGGAGCGGCATACGCGCGGAAAAGGCGCATCATATGCCCGAAACGGAAGGGACTGTATCAAAATAGCCATTTGGAGAAATATTGATGCTATAATAAAAGTAGACACGAAGGGGTAGAAAAATACTTTTAATCAGCAAGTGCGAATAACTAAAACAAAAATCGGCGTATAGGTGCAAAAAACTTTTGAAATTACTTGAAAATTGGTGCAAGTTATGCTATAATACACATATCCTATCCTTGGAGGTTTATCTATGGAACGAATTGCTTTGCAAAAACTGATAGATTGGAATAACAACAAACGTAAGAAACCGTTGATTGTTTGGGGAGCAAGACAGGTCGGTAAAACCTATCTTGTAGAGGAACTTTTCGCTAAAACCTATTATAAAAACAACTACATCTACGTTGATTGCAAAAAGGAAGACGAGATCCGTGAGTTCTGTTCTAAAACCGCCAATGCCGAAAAAATCATCGAATATATTTCGTTGCGTAAAGGAAAGCAAATAACCGAAAAGACTTTGTTAATCTTTGATGAAGTGCAGGAATGTCCTAATATTATTTCTTCTCTTAAATATTTTTGTCAGGATTACAGAGAAATTCCCGTCATTGCAACCGGCTCAATGGTTCGCATTAAGCTTCAAAGGGAAACACATAAAAGAGGATCAAAGGAAAACGATAAATTTCTTTTCCCCGTAGGTAAAATTAATCAGATCACGATTTATCCCATGACCTTTGATGAGTTCTTAATGAACCGCAACAAGATGCTTTATGATGCCATTAAGAAGGCTTATGAAAACAAGCAACCGTTGGATAATCAAATTCACGAATTGGCAATGGAGCAAATATATAGGTATCTTCTTGTAGGCGGTATGCCTGAAGCGGTTGAAGCCTATATTGACGGGGATAATCTGCTTGAAGCAAGAGAAATTCTAAAAGTTTTGTACGACAACTATCTTTCGGATATGGAGCTTTATCAGGCAAGCCAAGAAGCGGTATTGCGTTCCCGTGTTCTGTTCCAAAATATTTATAGGGAACTGAATAAAGAGTCTAAAAATTTCTCTCCCGGACTTATTGAGGAAAAGAGCAAAACAAGAGATTATGCAACCTCTATTCAGTGGCTCACAATGGCGCACGTTGTTAATCAGTCCTTCCAACTGAAAGAGCATATTACAATGCCGCTTATGCCGGATAGCGAAAGCGGGTTCCGTTTGTTTCTTGGAGATATTGGTATGTTCTCATATCAAAGCGGCATCAATGCAGCTTCGTTTGTATCGAGTGAAAGAAAGAATACTTTATCGGGAATATTCTTTGAAAATTTTGTTGCCAACGAGTTGATTGCAAAAGAACATAAGCTGTTCTATTGGCGTGGTAAGTCATCTGCTGAACTTGAATTTATTATTGAGTCAAACAATAAATTGTATCCGCTTGATGTCAAGAAAGGCAGAGGTACGCTTAACTCACTTGAAAAATTCTCAAACCATAATAAGTTTGAATACGCCATTAAGGTTTCTAAAAACAACTACGGCTATAATCCTGAGCAAAAACTGCTTACCGTACCATTTTATTTTATCCCATTTGTAGCAAAGGATCTTTCAGACGGAACGATGAAAATATAATACAAAAAACGATTTACACGTAACACACATGAACGGAGAAAACTAAATGAAAGCGTTTGATGCTCTAAGGAATCACTGATTAAAACGGCGCTTTCATACCGAGAGCAAATGTGGTATAATAATGCTATGGGATGAATGGGCAGATGTAATATGGGCATCGAGAAAATGCTGCGGATGTATTTGCTTCAAATCTATTATTTCAGCATTGCTTCAATAACCGGAACCGTAATATTTGGTTTTACTACAGGAAGGGTTATTTCTATAAATTTTTCTTTATTTTCCTGCAAATGTTGTTTCTCTTCCAATTTCAGTTGACTGCCGTCATGTAAAAAATGAACATAGTCCACTTTTCCGTTAAATCCGATTCGCAAATTGCAATATCAAGTTGCGTTTGTTATGTTTTGCTTTATTAGGATTGTGTGTTTTGCTCTTCTCTGCTTATTTTATTTTTCTGCCGTCGAGCAGTACTTCTCCGAAAGTACCGCTGCCGGTCG
>JBJDZF010000325.1:0-11692 GCA_051867855.1 Eubacteriales bacterium | reverse complement strand
GTTTTTCCCCGGAGATCTTCAAAGCTGTCGATACTCTCGCCGTTGGACAACAGATAGAGGACACCGAGCGTGTTTATTGCAAGCAGCTTGACCTTGCCCGCGCTTGCCTTGTAAAGCTTTGCGGCAACATTTGTGGGAAGTGCGGCAATATCGCAGTCTCCGGACACGATCGGACCCGTTACGGCGTCAGCCGATGCGGAAAGCTCGATTTTGTAATTCATTTCCGACTGATTATTATTGACCTTGTCGATAAGCTGTGCCATGCCGAGAGCTGTCGTACCTGTGAGAAGGTTTATTTTTATCTCAAGAGACGTATCGGGGGCTTTGGCTTCGGTTTCGCTTACACCGTCATCCGTGATAGCGGAGGTGTTATCTTTATTGTCGTTTTCGGTTGACTGCTTTGCGCATGACGCGAAAGTTACCATTAAGAATAACGCCGCAAGTGATGCGCACAGGATCTTTTTGAGTGATTTTTTCATGATTGGTTTACCATCCTTATAAATCTAAAATTTTTTTCAGTTTTTCGGTGCTGGGGATGAGTATTTTTTTACCCTGACGGAGGATAAGTCCTTGCATCTCAAGGCTGTCGAGTGACCGATAGAGCGAGGCTCTGCCCATATTGAGCATACGGGCGGTTTCCGTCATGCTGATATACGGCGAAACGACTCCGCAGACCTCGTTCTCACAAAGAAAGAACGCAAGACGTTGCTCCGTGTTTCCGACTGTATACGATACTATTTTTTTGTTGAGATAGACAATTTTGCGGCTCATCATGGAAAGATATGCTTCCATGGCACCTTTGTCGTTTTCAAGCAGTTCTCTGAAAGCGTCGCACTCGACAAAAAGTATCTCCGACGAGGTCTTTGCCGTTATTACTGTGGGGAATACGGCATCGCGGCAATACAGCGTGGCAATTCCGAAAATTTCATTTTCTCCTGCGGTTTTGAGTAGCAGTCTGTCGTTTCCCGCACCGGAATTGATCTCGACCGTTCCGTGAAGAATTATTCCGACCTTTACAGAAAAAGTGTCATGGGGAATGACCGTCTCGCCCGGTCTGTAAATGTTTGCCGAAATTCTGTCCGCACGGAGATATTTTGTGATGTTTTCGGGTAGGGAATTACAGAGTATCGGTATTTTTTTTACGTCGGGTAACAATTCACTGATATTCATATCGCCCTCCGAGTGTCTCATATGATACATTTTGTATTATATCACTTAAATCTGAAATGTCAACATGAAACTGGTAAATAACAATGTAAACAAAATGTTAAATAACGTAAAATTCAATTTCAAACCGCTCTGAAAATGGTATAATAGTTAACCGAGGTATGTTTGGAGGTAAAGTGTATGACACTTGTGATTTTGGCTGCGGGTATGGGCTCCAGATTCGGGGGGCTTAAACAGATTACTCCGGTTACCGACGACGGCCGCTTTATTATTGACTTTTCGGTTTATGACGCAGTTCTTTCGGGATTTGACAGAATAGTGTTCGTCATAAAGAAAGAGAATTTCGATGATTTCAGAACAACGGTAGGAAAGCGTTTCGAACACATCACAAAGGTAGAGTACGCTTTCCAGGATATTTCCGATCTGCCGAGCGGTTTTTCGGTTCCGGTCGGAAGGGTGAGACCATGGGGAACCGCGCACGCACTTCTGTGTGCGGCAAATAAAGTTGATGACCCGTTTGCCGTCATAAACGCCGATGATTTTTACGGCAGGGAAGCCTTCTGTATGCTTGCTTCACACCTGAAGTCATTGTCGGCGGACGGCGGCACGGATAAGAAAGCTCATTATTGCATGGTCGGTTACGAGCTTGAAAAAACGCTCACCGAGAACGGTACCGTTTCAAGAGGAGTTTGCCGCATAACGCCCGACGGAATGCTCGACGATGTAGTTGAAAGGACGAAAATATACGGCAGGGACGGCAGAATATATTTTGAGGAGAACGGCTCCGAGTACGAGTTGCCCGCCGGTACTGTGGTATCAATGAATTGTTGGGGCTTTATGCCGGACTTTTTCGGATATCTGGCACGCGGATTCGAGAGATTCCTCAAGGGTGCCGCAGACCCGCTGAAATCCGAGTATTATCTGCCGTTCGCAGCGCGCGAAATGATGGCGGAGGGGCTGTGCGACGTCAGGGTCTACAGAACACATGATATGTGGTACGGTGTTACATACAGAGAGGACAGCGCCCATGTAAGGGACGGGATACAGAGTCTGATAAATAAGGGCGTTTATCCGGCAGATGCCAATTGATTAATAAAAAACAAGTGAGGATTTGAAAATGGCAATTTTGATTACAGGCGGAGCAGGATATATCGGCTCCCATACTATGGTGGAATTTCTCAACAGCGGACGGCAGATCGTGTGTGTCGACAATCTGTCAAACAGTAAATATACGGCAGTTGAGAGAGTGGAGCAGATTACCGGCAAGAAGGTGAAGTTCTACAAGGTAGATCTTCTTGATTATGATGCACTTGAAACGGTTTTCAGGGAAAACAATATAGAGAGCTGTATTCATTTCGCAGGGCTAAAAGCGGTGGGGGAATCCTGCGCCCAGCCGATAAGATATTATCACAATAACATAACCGGCACGCTCAATCTGTGCGCGCTGATGCAGAAATACGGCGCGAAGCGCATCGTTTTCAGCTCCTCCGCAACGGTTTACGGCAAGCCGGCGAGCGTTCCGATAACCGAGGATTTCCCGCTTTCCACAACCAACCCGTACGGCGAAACAAAGCTCATGATCGAGCGAATTCTCAAGGACATATACAATGCGGACAACGAGTGGAGCGTCTCGGTTCTGCGTTATTTCAATCCGATCGGTGCTCATAAAAGCGGGCTTATCGGAGAGGATCCGAACGGGATCCCGAACAATCTGCTCCCGTATATCACACAGGTGGCGGCAGGTCGCCTTGAGTGCCTGTCCGTGTACGGAAATGACTATAATACTCACGACGGTACCGGAGTGAGAGATTATATCCACGTGGTGGATCTCGCAAGGGCACACCTTAAAGCCATAGACAGAGCGGAAAAGGTACACGGGGTCGAGTATTTCAACATCGGTACGGGAGTAGGGTATTCCGTTCTCGATATTGTAAAGGCATACGAAAAGGCAACCGGGATCAAGATCAATTACCGGATCGTCTCCCGCCGCCCCGGAGACATCGACGAATGCTACGCAAATCCCGATAAGGCGCTCAAGGTGCTCGGATGGAAAGCGGAATATAACATCGAAGATATGTGCAGAGACTCATATAACTGGCAACTTAAAAATCCAAACGGATACGGAGAATAAAAAAATGAGCATAACAAAACAGATTTTCGGATTTCTACCCGACGGACGTCGTGTAAACGCTTATACGCTTCGCAATGCGTCCGGGATGACGGTAAAAATAATGGAGTACGGAGGAACGGTGATCGAGCTTAAAGCTCCTGACCGTTACGGCGTTTATTCCGACGTCATAGGCGGATACGACTCTTTGCGCTCATATCTCGGCGCAGACGGGTATCAGGGCGCCATCATCGGAAGATGGGGCAACCGCATTGACGAGGGAAAATTTTCTGTTGACGGCAAGGAATATACGCTTGCAAAGAATGACGGTAACAATCATCTTCACGGCGGAACAGAGGGCTTCAATGCGAAAATGTGGAATGTTGAAACGGTCGATTCTGATGAACCGTCGCTTATCCTCTCATATCTTTCCGTCGACGGTGAAGAGGGATATCCGGGTAATCTCAACGTAAAGGTTACATACACATTGAGTGCGGATAACGCGCTTTCGATTAATTATGTCGCCGTAACTGATAAAAAGACCCCGATAAATCTCACAAATCACACATATTTCAACCTCGGAGGTTACGCGAGCGGAAGCATACGCTCCCACATTCTCACACTCGATGCTTCCACATATCTTCCCACGGATGCGGGACTTATTCCGACCGGTGAGATAAAGGATGTGGACGGTACGCCGTTTGATTTCAGACTTCCCAAAGAAATCGGACGGGATATGGATTGTGATGATCCCGATATGAAAAAAGCAGGCGGATATGACCATTGCTTTAATTTCAGTGGCGGTCAGACCGTAACACCAGTCAAACGCGCCGAGTTGTATGAACCCGTGAGCGGGCGCTTGATGGAGGTATACACAAATCAGCCCTGCGTTCAGCTGTATACGGGTAACTTCCTGAAAAATGCCGAGTATCCGTTTAAGGGCGGTTACAAACAGGTGCCGCAGACGTTCCTTTGCCTTGAGACACAACATATGCCGGACAGCGTTAATCATGCGAATTTTACGGACAGCATACTTGCCCCGGGCGAAAAGTATGACTTTACGACAGTGTATAAGTTCACGGTAAAATAGTATATAAACAGATATCCCCCGGAGTCCTTGGGCTTCGGGGGTGATGATTATTTATATCTCTGATTGCGATAAGTTCGCGGCGTTACGCCGAATCTCTTGCGGAACTCTTTGTGAAAGTAACTTGTGTTTTCATATCCGACGCTGATTATGATATCATTTACGGGCATATCTGTTGTCAGCAGAAGCTCTGATGCTACCCTGAATTTCTGTTCCATGAGCAGCTGCTTGAACGAAAAACCTGTTTTTGCGCGTATCCATCGGCTGAGGTAGGTCGGGGTGAACCCTGTAAGCCTTGCTGCACTGATAAGGTTTGCGTTTTTGTACTCGGTATGTATATAATTTGAGATTATCCGCTTGATCTCATCGGTATATGCCTCGTTGCCGGAGTATTCCGTCAGCTCCTTTGGTACAAAGCAGAGATAGCAGAGAAGAAGCTCCATCTCGTGCTGTAATATAGAGGAACGTGAAATAGACTGATTCAGAGTTGAACCGATGATATTTTCCACCAGATTCTCTACGCATCTGACGTGTGCCGTATGAAACATAAAATACCCGGTAGGGTCGTCATTGAGGAGATTATCAAGTGGGCTTCCGCCCCCGAGAATATTCTCTGCGCGAAGACGGTTCAGAAGTGCCTCGAAATAGTCGATCGATATCATGATATTGATGCCGATATCGTCGATTTCCGCCCGGTTTATGCTGTGAACGGTTGATTTCCCGAGAATTATTATATCTCCTCTTTTGGCGTTTACCGTGTCATTTCCGATATTTTGAGTTATACATCCGCTGCATACGTACATCATCTCGATATAGTCATGCGAATGTGCGGGGAAGTCGACAAAACGTGTATGCGTACGCACAAGCACCGGCAAGGCTTGATTCCCCGCGGAAGAGCCCGCGATCTTGTCTCTGTAAACATGGAATTCCCGCGTGTCGGTATAAATGTCGGTTTCGAGATCTCCGTTGTGTTCAAGGAGCCGTTTTTCTTCATCACTGATGACAGAAAGCTTTTTCAGAATATCCCCGTCCATCATTCTCCTCCGACGAATCTTTATCTTCGATCTTATGATACCACAGTGTTAAATAAAAATCAATAAGACAAGTGCAAAAAAAGACACTTTTTTTGCTAACGAGCGACCTTTTTTGCATTGAGAAAATATGGTAGAATAAAAAAGCAATATAATATTGTAATAAAGGAGTATGTCAAATGCCTGAATATTACCTTGCTATTGATATCGGCGCTTCCTCCGGCAGACACATCCTCGGATGCGTAGACGACGGAAAAATCACCATTGAGGAAATATATCGCTTTCCGAATGCTGCAGTCGAGAAAAACGGAACAAAGGTCTGGGATTATGATTCCTTGCTTGAAAACTGCATAACAGGACTTTCAAAGTGCCGTGAACTTGACAAAATACCAAAGTCCGTGGCGATAGACACATGGGGAGTCGATTTCGGTCTCCTTGACAGTGAAAACGATCTCATAGGAGATACCGTAAGTTACCGTGATCTCCGTACCGTGGGAATGGATGATGTCGTTGACGGAATCATTCCCGCCGATGAGCTTTACGGCAGAACCGGCATTCAAAAGCAGATTTTCAACACAATATATCAGCTTACGGCGCTTAAAGAAAAGCACCCGGAAGTCCTTGAACGCGCCGAGCATATGCTCATGATGCCCGATCTGCTCAACTTCGGGCTTACAGGACGCATGGAGCAGGAATATACCATTGCAACTACGTCACAGCTTGTAAATATCAATACGGGAACATGGGATCTCGAGCTTATAAGGATGCTCGGACTTCCCGAAAAGCTTTTCGGCAAGCTCTCCTATCCCGGAGATACTGTCGGCACACTCCGTAAAGAGATCGCAGAGAGAATCGGCTTTGACACAAAGGTCGTACATTGCGCCGCGCACGATACCGGCTCGGCTTATATGGCGGTACCCGCCGTTTCCGACAATTCGGTATTTCTCAGCTCCGGAACATGGTCCCTTATGGGTATAGAGTCTGAAAAGCCGTTCAGGGGCGAAAAATACTTCACTTATAACTTTACGAACGAGGGCGGCTACGGCAATACATACAGAGTGCTCAAGAATATAATGGGACTTTGGATAATACAGTCGGTAAAGAAGGAGGTCGGAAAATATTCGTTTGCGGAGCTTTGTACCATGGCGGAAGAGCTTGGAGATACCGAGTACAGGATCGATGTCAATGATAACGCATTTCTGTCCCCGGCAAGCATGATCAAGGCTATAAACGAGTATTGCGGTACTGATAATATGCCGCTTGACCACATGATGTGTTGCATTTATCAAAGTCTTTCTGACAGCTATGCGGCAACCGTTAAGGAAATTTCCGAGCTTACCGGATATAAATTCGATTGTATCAACATTTTCGGCGGGGGAAGTAAGGACGATTTTCTCAGCCTTCTTACTGCACGTAAGTGTAAGCTTCCGGTGTATTCCGGACCGACCGAGGCAACCGCCATCGGAAATCTGATAGCTCAGATGATCGCGGCAGGCGAGTTTGCTTCTCTTGCCGACGCTCGCAAGTCCATTGCCGAGTCCTTTAATATAAAGCTCATAGAATGCTGATGATAAACAAAATAATAAACGATCAGGAGAAAAAGAGATTTATGGAAAGTGAATATAATTCCGCAAAGAAAAAATACGCAAAAATAGGTATTGATACCGATAAGGTCATCGATGCACTTAAAGATGTAAGTATTTCATTGCATTGCTGGCAAGGGGATGATGTTTCGGGATTTGATTCCGACGGCGTTTTAAGCGGCGGAATACAGGCAACCGGAAACTATCTCGGCAAGGCAAGAACGCCCGACGAGCTTATGGCTGACATCGATGAGGTATTAAAGCTCGACGGAGGTGCTCACAAGCTCAATCTTCATGCGTCATACGCGATATTCGAGCCGGGTAAACACGCAGACAGAGACGCACTTCTGCCGGAACATTTCTCCAAATGGGTGGCGTTTGCAAAGGAGAGAAATTTGGGTATAGACTTCAACCCCACGTTTTTCTCTCATCCCAAGGCAAGATCCATGACGCTCGCTTCCCCTGACGAGGATATCCGAAAATTCTGGGTAAGACACGGGCAGGCGTGCATAAAGATCTCCGAGTATTTTGCGAATGAAACGGGCAAACCCACCGTTATGAACATATGGATCCCCGACGGACTCAAGGACATTCCCGCCGACAGAAAAGGACCGAGAGAGAGATTTATGAAGTCTCTCGATGAAATACTTTCCGTACCGTACGACAGGGACAAGGTTTTTGTCACGCTTGAATCCAAGGTGTTCGGAATAGGGCTTGAATCATATACCGTCGGATCCTCGGAATTCGGTATCGGTTATACCCTCAGCCGCGGAATAGTCCCGCTTATGGACAACGGACACTATCATCCCACGGAGGTCGTTTCCGATAAGATATCATCGCTGCTTCTTTTCTCAAAGAAGCTTGCGCTTCATGTTACGCGCGGCGTAAGGTGGGACAGCGACCATGTTGTGAGACTTGATGATGAGACAATGGAAATTGCCAGGGAGATCGTGGCAAGCGGGAGGATCGACGATATTTTCATAGCACTCGATTATTTTGACGCAAGCATAAACCGTATTGCAGCATGGCTCATGGGACTCAGAAATTTCAGAAAAGCACTGCTTATTGCCATGCTCACCCCTCACGACGACCTTAATAAGCTCCAGAATTCTGAAAATTTCACAGAGCTGTTTATGCGTCAGGAGCAACTGAAAACCTATCCTTGGGGTGAGGTCTGGGAGGAATATTGCAGAAGCTGCGGTGTGCCGACCGAAGACGCGTGGTTTGATGAGGTACAGAGGTACGAGAGTGAGGTCCTCTCAAAGAGAATCTGACGTTCTTAATATGGCAATCTTTCATTGGGGAAGCGGCAACAAACGCAAATTTTGCCGCCTTCACAGAAGTTGATAAACGGAAAACGCTCATTCATCAAAGACGATGAATGAGCGTTTTTCGTTCCCGTTATAGGGGTGGTGGAGACAGTTGAATTCGAATCAACGACCCCATGCATGTCAAGCATGTACTCTAACCAACTGAGCTATGCCTCCGCAACATTCGGTATTATACCATAATATATTGTGTTTGGCAAGAGCTTTTTGAAAAAAAATCAAATTTTTGCGTCTGTCAGTAGATTAATTCTTCAAATAGGGAGAGCAGGGGGCTATTCTCGGGATTCAAAAATGTCTATCTGCTGTGGCGCGCCGCTGTATTTTATCCCGAGATGTTCATACGCAAGGCGCGTTACGCAACGCCCGCGCGGAGTTCTGCTGAGATATCCGATCTGCATGAGATACGGCTCGTATACATCCTCAAGCGTAACCGCTTCCTCACCCACGGTTGCCGCGAGCGTTTCAAGCCCGACGGGGCCGCCGTCGTAAAACTTTATTATTGTTTCGAGCATTCTTCTGTCGGTGTTGTCAAGCCCGAGCTGATCTATTTCGAGCTTGCCGAGCGCATAGTTTGCAATCTGCGAATCTATTGCTCCCTTGCCCTGAACCTGTGCGTAATCGCGCACACGTTTAAGAAGGCGGTTTGCAATACGCGGCGTTCCTCTCGAGCGCGATGCAATTTCATATGCGCCGTCGTCCGTTATCTCATAGCCGAGTATTCCTGCGCTTCTCCTGACTATTGTTGTAAGCTCGTCCGCTGTATAAAGCTCAAGCTTTAAAAGTACACCGAATCTGTCGCGAAGAGGCGTGGAGAGTTGTCCTGCGCGTGTTGTCGCGCCTATCAGTGTGAATTTCGGAAGGTCTATGCGTATACTGCGCGCGGCAGGACCTTTTCCGATGATTATGTCAAGAGCGTTATCCTCCATGGCAGGGTAGAGTATCTCCTCAACAGAGCGCGACAGACGGTGGATCTCGTCAATAAAGAGCACATCCCCCTCGCCGAGGTTCGTGAGCAGTGCGGCAAGGTCACCCTGCTTTTCGATTGCCGGCCCCGAGGTTATTCTGATATTTACCCCCATTTCGGCGGCTATTATATTGGAAAGCGTTGTCTTTCCGAGTCCGGGGGGACCGTAGAGAAGTACGTGGTCAAGGCTTTCGCCGCGCATTTTAGCCGCCTCTATACAGACCTTAAGGTTTTCCTTGGCTTTGTCCTGTCCGATATAATCCTCAAGACGCTTGGGGCGCAGAGTTGCCTCGGCGTCATTGTCCTCGCGAATATATGATGTCGACAATATACGGTTTTCAAAATCCATTTCTTCGCCGAATTCTTTTTCCATACGTAGTCGCTCCTTACTTCATGAGTTTCTTGAGTGCAAGTCTTATAATGTCGTCGAGCTCGAGATTCTGTGTGTCTATACTCTGGAGTGCCCGCAGAGCTTCGCTTCTCGAATATCCGAGTACAGAAAGTGCGTCCTGCGCGTCCGAAAGCTTTCCTTTGCCGTCGGTTCCGACATACATCTCGGAGGAGTCGGTGCCGGCAGCAGCCTCCGCGTCTGCGACGTTGAGTGCTTTAAGCTTATCTTTGAGCTCCAGAATTATCCTCGCGGCGGTTTTGGGACCTATGCCGCTGGCCTGTGAAATTGCCTTCTTGTCCTCGGTGCATACGGCAAGAGCCAGCTTTTCGGGGGTGAGGGTGGAAAGTACGGATATCGCCGCCTTGGGACCGACACCGGATACGGATATCAGCATTTTGAAGGCTGAAAGCTCCTCCTCACTCGCAAATCCGAACAGCTCTATTCCGTCCTCGCGTACTGCCATGTATGTGTAGAGCTTAACCGTAGGGGTATCGTCTGTGCCGCTTCTGTGTGGCATACGAGAGTAGGTGGAACCGGAAACAGTCAGTCTGTAACCGATGCCGCCCGCATCGACCACTGCGTAACCCGGCTCGAGCATGGCGAGCTTCCCGCTAATATAGTAAAACATCAGTTATCACCGTTCTCCTTATTTTCGTCGTTATCGTTACCTTCGTTTTGATTTTCGGATCCATCGGGACTTATGCGCTCTTCGCCCTCTCGGGTGAGATTTTCTTCGCCAATGTCCGTTTTGCTGTCCGTACAGACCTCGGAATTTTCGTCAGCTTCGGATTTGTCCGACTCATTCTTGCCTTTTTTATTTCCCGCAAAGAAATTTTTGACGGCGGACAGGGAAACGGATATTATTTCTTTGGGCTTTTTGGCAGGTGCATCCGGAGCACAGAGCTTATACTGCTCGTAATCCTCATCAAAGTCATCAAGCTCCCACAGAATATCGCGTGCGGATTCCGGCATCGTGCTTCTCTTGCGTATGATCCGTCTGAATATAAACTCGGCAACGCAGATGATGACAAATACGGCAATTCCGATCATCGTAATTCTGATTCCGCTGACAAATGCGGAGGGCATATATTTAAACTCGAGTGTATGCTCTCCTGCCTCTGCAATCTCAAATGTTATCAGACAATCGAGAGCCTTATCGTAAGCGATCTCCTCGCCGTCGAGAATTATATGCCAACCCTCGTCGTACGGGACGGTAGTGAGGATCGTACAGTTTGAGTCCGCCGTGCTTATCGTGCCGCTTAAGTGCGTGTCGGTATAATCGTCGTTTATCACAAAGCCGGGATTATCCGCAAGTCTGCCGAATGCGTCCTTAAAAGCGTCCATGTCGATATAGTAGAAATAGTCGCAACCGGTCCCGGTATAGAAATTATTGTTTTTATTGTTTATCGTGATCTTTACTTTAACGCTCTCTCCCGCTTCGAATATGCCGAGGGAAATAATTCTGTCGGATTCCTTGGCAAAAACGGTATCGTGACTTGAGCCGTTTACCGAGAGCTTTGCTTCTCTCGAGTAATCGCTCGGAATAAACATAAATATTTCACCGTCCGAAACGGCTGTGATAGTGTACGTTATGGTGGCGCTGACATCGGTGTCTTTGACGCTGTACTTTATGTGATTTGCTACAGAGCTTTTTTCACAGTTGTAAAGCTCGGTGTCCTCTGTTTTTATCGACTTGAATATCTCGGTGTCGTCTGTGCCCAGCATACTTCCGACAAGCGCATTGAGACGTTCAAAGTGACTCTTTTCACGGCTCATGTCATATTCAAGCACAGATGAGTCGACACCGTAAGCAAGCGGCAGGGCGTACGGATTGAGATACGCCGAATACTTTCCGCTCGTATATGCTTCATCGTAGTATTCAAGCATTTTTTCCGAATTGCCTGTGTCAATTATATATTTAATTCCGAGCAGTGAATCGTTGACGGGAGTACCTCCGAGGTATTTTGACCAGTGTGACTGTGAGGCATAACCCATACGGTTGAGAAATTCGATTACAGATGAATTGAGAGTGGA
>JBJDZF010000324.1:0-2689 GCA_051867855.1 Eubacteriales bacterium | reverse complement strand
GAGAGGAGAGCACGGAGGTCATCATAGCCGGAAAGGCAGGCGATAAGGCGGAGACTATATACGAAATTTCCGACCTCGTTTACCACGTTATGGTGCTTATGATCGAAATGGGCATAAGCCTTGAGGATATCAACTCGGAGCTTGCCTCGCGCCATGTCATAGACCATAAGGTAAAACAGGAGAAGATGACTAAGTGATTCCGAACTTCAATCTTCACACCCACACAAGTTACAGCGACGGAAGAAATTCCCCGGAGAGTATGGTGCTTGCCGCTCTTGAGTACGGGTGCCCGGGAGTTGGTTTTTCAGATCATTCCCATATCCCGGGTGAGGACTGGACTATGACTCCCGCGGCGACGGAGAGCTACAAGCGCGAGATACGCGCCCTTGCGGAGAAATACTCGGACAGAATAAAGATCCTGCTCGGGATAGAATACGATATGCTTTCGGACATCGATACCTCGGAGTACGATTACGTGATAGGTGCGGCGCACTATGTCACAAAAGACGGCGTCAATATCCCGGTCGACGAAACTCCCGATCTGTTGGTCAACCATGTAAAGAGCCTTTACGGCGGAAATTTTTATGCGCTGGCACGGGATTATTACCGGACACTTTCGGGGGTGGAGCACAAGACGGGCTGCGATATCGTTGCGCATACAGATCTTGTTTCAAAATTCAACGGGGGCGGCAGGCTGTTCGACGAGAGCGACAAAAGATATCTCACTCCTGCCTTTGAAGCAGTCGATGCTCTTGTCGGAGACGGGGTGATCTTCGAGATAAATACCGGCGCGATGCTGCGCGGGTATCGGAAAGAGCCGTACCCATGCCGCGCGATCCTTTCGAGGATCGCCGAGAGAGGCGGACGTGTGACGATCTCAAGCGACGCCCACAACGCCGAAGCGCTCCTTTTTTCATGGAAGGAGGCAGCGGCTTACGCCGAATCGGTCGGAATACGCGAACTCTGGTTTCCGAAGGACGGCGGCTTTGCGCCGTATTGCATAGAATAACCCGGTTGCAGTCGGATTGTCGGCACTGTCAAAATAACAGAAAGTTTTTGTCCGCCTTGTACTGTTAAAATAAGAAAAAAATCTTGACATCGGTGCCGGGAGATGGTATAATATTGATTCGGTACGGGTGTTTTGTTGCCCGTCTCCTTACTGCGGGTAAATTCTATACTATCAAATGCCTGCGGTCATAAGTCCATAGGGAGGTAAACATGGAAAAGGTAATTAATTCTTACGAAAGCCTGTTCATTGTTGATGTTTCCAAGGGTGATACCGTAACGGAAACCGCTGTGAACAAATTCACATCTCTGATCGAAGCAAATGCCGAGGTCATTGATGTGGCAAAATGGGGTAAGCGCCGTCTCGCATATCCGATCAACGATATGCCCGAGGGTTACTACACCGTCGTGACCTTCAAGTCCGAGCCTTCGTTCCCCACAGAGCTTGAGCGTCTCTTGAACATCGACGAGGCTGTTATGCGTTCGATGGTCGTAAAGCTTGAGTATGATGCTGCGGAGAGAAAGGCGGCAAAGGCAAAGGCTGAAGAGGAAGCTCGCAAGGCTGCTGAGGAAGCTGCCGCAAGAGCTGAGGCAGAGGCTGCCGCTGCTGCAGAACAGGCTGCGGCGCAAAGCGAAACTGCCGAGGATACTGCAACCGAAAACGGCGACGCAGAGTAATCGCGGTGTCCCTATTTTGAATAAGGAGGCGTTTTTATGGCAAACTTCAATCTAAATAAGGTTATACTCGGCGGTCGTCTTACGGCAGATCCCGAGCTCAAGCAAACGCAGAGCGGTGTTGCCGTTGTCTCTTTCTCCGTTGCGGTGAACCGCAGGGCTACAAAGGATGCCCAGCAGCAGGCGGATTTCTTTAATGTGACCGCTTGGAGAGCTACGGCAGAGTTCGTCTCGAAATATTTCCGCAAGGGTTCTTCCATTTGTGTCGTCGGTTCAATTCAGAACCGTACATGGACGGATCAGCAGGGACAAAAGCGTTACGCAACGGATATAGTCGCAGATGAAGTTATGTTTGTTGACAGCCGCGGCGAAAACGGCGGCTTTGCGGATAACGCACAACATTCCTATACGCCGGACGCCTACGGCGCGCCGTCCTTCTCATCGGAGGGCGCTTCCGCTCCTAAATTCGAGGAGCTGAAAACAGACGACGATCTTCCGTTCTGACATGATCGGAAATGTCGGCATCAACAAATTTAACAGGAGGATTTTTTAAAATGGATAGAGCTGAAAATACAGCACGTGCACCTCGTCCCATGATGCGCAGAAGAAAAAAGGTTTGCATTTTCTGCGCGGATAAGGTTGATTTCATCGATTATAAGGATTCCGCAAAACTCAGAAAGTTTATCAGCGAGCGCGGTAAGATCCTTCCCAGAAGAATTTCCGGTACTTGCGCAAAACATCAGCGTGACCTCAATACCGCTATCAAGCGCGCAAGACAGGTCGCTCTGCTTCCGTACGTCACCGACTGACGATTACAGCTATATATTTTATGCGGGGGAAACTTTTCAAGAGAAAAGATTTCCCCCGCACCCCTTTCAAAAGCTTTCAAACCTGTTACAACTTATCCAAGTCCGAAGTTCTTGAAAGAGGGGCGCGGGGAGGAAAGCTTCTTTTAAGAAGTTTCCTCCCCGCAAGAGCGACGGTATCATCGTATTATGCGGGGGAAACT
>JBJDZF010000323.1:8523-11706 GCA_051867855.1 Eubacteriales bacterium | reverse complement strand
CACTGATATAACCTATTCCCGCATAATTGAGCGAATAATTAACTTCCTTGATGTTTGCCACAGAACCTGCATATGTATATGAATCGGTATTTTCTTTAAGCGCCTCGCCGGCTGTAACATCAAGATATTTTACGCTGTGGGCATCAAGCAGATCAAGCGCCTCCTTGGTAAACGCTCCCGCTTCCCTGACATAGGAATCGGGCGTGATGAGCGTTCCCACCACAACATTCTCCGCTCCGTATTCCGCGACAATACTGTCTATATAATCCTTTGCAAAATCCGAGCTGAAGCGCAGTCCCGCAGGAGAGTTGAGTCTTACCGAAGCTCCCGTGACAGTGCTCATAACGGTCCATGCCAAGGTGATTTTGCCGTCTGCGAGCGGAGCATATACTCCGGCGTACTTCGCGTTAAGCGTTGCAAGGCTGTTTTCGTCAAGAACGGAATGTGTCTGTGCCGCGGTGGTAGTACCCTTGTTGGTCACCTCAACGGTGAAATTATCCGATGTTGACAACACCCTTGTCGAGGTTCCCGTCGTCAGTATCGGAGAAGAGTTCTTTCCGCCTGAAGGAACACCGTAATTGATATTTCCGACGATTTCCATGGCAGAGCCACGGAAGTTTATATATGCGGCTATACCTGCCAATGTTCCTCCGGTCGTCACATTGTCGGATACATTTCCCCTGTTGATATTGTTGAGAATGCCGATATATGCAAAATTATCCTTCAGCTTCACATATCCCAGTATTCCGCCCGCATTTTGAGTGTTGTTTATCAGAATGTCTCCGTTATTGATGCAGTACTGTATCCTGATACCTCCGGCGCCGCCGCCGAATGCGATCAGACCTCCTCCGCAGTTGGTGGAAGCTACTATGTAACCGTTATTGACGCATCTGATGAGCGACGTGTAGTAATTGGAAGCGATAACCGAGCCTATCATTCCGGCGGCGCATTTTCCGCTGCTTACGTTTCCGTTGTTGACGCAATTCGTAAGATACATTGCACCGCTTGCGGATTGTGAGCCGAACAGACCGCCTGCATATGCCGTCGTGTCCGATGACAGATCAATGTCGGCACTGACGGTGATATTCTCGAATATACCGTATGCCGAATCCGACAAGATCCCGAAATACGTTGACTTGGCGGTAAATGTATTTTTGTTCTCTCCCTGCTCTACGGTCAGATTTTTTATGATGGCGCCGTTGAGGGAATTGAACAGACCACCGCTTACGGTTGCTCCGTCAAGAATTATGCTGTGACCGTTTCCGTCAAGAGTTCCCGAGAATCCGGACGGAGAGGTCCATGCACCTGTTATGGTGATATCGTCCGAAATGTAATATGTACCGTTTCCGGAAATCGCCGCAAGCTCGCCCGCATTTGAAACCGGCGTCCCCGAAGGAGCTTTTGTTCCGCCCGTGCGTCTAATCGTATAGGTAAACGCGGGACATTCCGAACCTATCGACTTTTCGGACATCCATTTAAGTGAAATCTTGCCGTCACTGCCTGCGACAAAGGTATCCGGATACAGCCCGACCAGTGTCGCCGCTGTATTTTCATCAATCGGCAATGCGTTGATATCGGAATTGCCGAGAGCCGTTATAGCGACAGTATAATTGTTTTCCGAGACTTCGACAGACACGTAGTTTATCGCGGCAACAGTTCCTGCCGTCTGAGTGCTTATCGGTGCCAACGGGTAATAATTGATATTTCCGCTGACGGTAGTATTCAGTGACGAGTTCGTATTCATGCTTCCGATAATTCCGGTGGTCTTACCGGAGCTCAGTCCTTCATTGCTGACCATACCGTAGTTGATGTTGTTGGATACATCGACGGTGCCTTCACTTGATGCGGGCTTTAACCACCCTATCATGCCGCCGCCGTTGTTGCTGCTGTAATGGATCACTTCCCCGTAATTTGCACATTCTCTTATATATATGTCAAGACATGTACCTGCGATACATCCGACCATACCGCCGACGCTGTCGGAGCCTGTCACCAAGCCGTAGTTTGCGCACCCTTCAACTGTCAGCGCCGCAGTCGTTGCACCGATCGCCGCACCCACAATGCCGCCTGTATAATACGAAGCTCCGACGTCTCCGTTATTTATGCATCCTGACAAGGTTAGATCCCCGTCTTTCACCGCTCCCACTATACCGCCGCAGGCGGATGTATAATATCCGCGGATATCAATGTCAACATCGGAGATGACGTTTTCAACCGTTCCGCTTGCAAAGCACGCAACGGTTCCGAAATAGCAGTAACTGCCCGACTGAACCGGCATAAAGATATTTTCAGAACCTTCCTCGGTTATTTGGAGATTTTTTACCGTCGCCCCCGACAGTGCTTCGAAGATTCCCCCGGTCACGACAGCAGAGCTGAATACAATGCTGTGCCCGTTTCCGTCAAGAGTACCGGAAAATGCGGGAATTGCATCCCACTTACCGGAAATGAGAATATCGTTTCCCAGATAATAAGTGCCGTTATCGGAAATAGCAGCCAATTCTTCCGCCGTGGTAATGACATTTCCTTCCGGCTCGGTCGCAAACGACGGCATGATTACCGTTCCCATGACTATTACAGCCGCGAGGACGAACGCCGCAAAACGCCATGACAGTTTCATAAAATTTCTTCCTTTCATAGTATTGTTTTTTTACACCTCCGTTTAAAATGATTTACGTCATAGGTATTTCTTGACGCATATCAAATATGATATATCAATATATCATTATGCTATATATCATTATACGCTATATCAAATTGTTTGTCAATACCTTTTTTGACTATTTTCGACTGCTTGCAAAAAACATACGTTTCCGTTTAATCACTTATTACATCAGGATGTTAAAAAAGTCTGATAATGTCATACATGATCTGGAATTTGGCGATTATATACTTTCGTACATAACAATAGATGAAGTATATGAATAAAAATGAGCGTTATGATACAGAAAAACGGGGACATCCGAATCGTATTTGTGTTATCTATATACTCACAGAGCAACAACACAGCCGGAATCAGAACAAATGGTATTGTGTAACAGAAAAAAATTTTCATGTCAAAGGTAAATATTCGATGTTCGGTAGTTCGGATCTTTTTGTTTCCCCGATGGATCGATTTTGACCAAGAAACATGGCAGGGTAAGCCGGACTTGATTCTCGTCGCGACAGCGCAAAGCCGCCGATTGA
>JBJDZF010000323.1:0-8423 GCA_051867855.1 Eubacteriales bacterium | reverse complement strand
ATTCACTACCGCGCCCTTCAAGTCCTTCTGTTTGTATCATTCAAAAAGACAAGGGAGCGCTTTTGCGCTCCCTTGTCTTTTTGGCAGGGTAAGCCGGACTTGATTCTCGTCGCGACAGCGCAAAGCCGCCGATTGATACGGTTTTGCTACGCTCCTCGGTCAGCGCGGCTCTGACAACACACAGTGTTGTCATTCACTACCGCGCCCTTCAAGTCCTTCTGTTTGTATCATTCAAAAAGACAAGGGGGCGCTTTTGCGCTCCCTTGTCTTTTTGGCAGGGGCAGAAGGACTTGAACCCACGACATGCGGTTTTGGAGACCGCCGTTCTACCAACTGAACTATACCCCTGTATTATATTCTGCAACTCTGATATTATACCATAAGTATCCCGGATTTGCAAGAGTTTTTGATAAATTAAATTATCAGAGTCAAAAAAATTGAAAATTTGTACCGTCACGGTAATAATACGCATCTAACGCGATTTGCGATTTCCATAATTCCGAAGCAATCTTACCTAAATTTCCCGTGGCAGGATGCGGGGCTTTGCCCCGTATCCTGCCGCTTTTTCGGCAAGAGCCGATCTTACCGGCACTCTATACGTTTACGCTTTCCTTTTTGTTTCTGAAAACAATAAGTTTACTTATAAAATAATTCGATACCACGACTATGACGGACGAGATCGCTTTTGCCCAGACTCTTGCGGACAAATTGAATTTGATCACTATCAGATTTATATCCGGCCCCGAATATCCGAGCAGCTCCAAAATTGCTATTACACCGAGATTTACCGCAACCTCGAGAAAATATGTTCCGACTCTCGAGCCGGAGAATATTGCAAGCTGTTTAAGAGTCGCAGAGCGTCCCTTTTTTGCGTTTTTGAAGACAAAAAGCTTGTTGGTAAAAAACGAAACAAGTACGCCGGAAATCCATTGGGTCGTGCTTCCGATAACATCGAGCAGATTTGTAGGATCTCCGTTTTCGTCGTGCAGCCATCTGACGCCGATCTTCAGCGTAAGATAGCAGGCGCCGAGCGAGCATAACGTAGTGATTATTCCGAAAAGCAGGTACAGGATTATTTCCTTATGCTTCTGATAAAAATTTTTTTCTTTTGTACTATCCTTCATCTTAAAATTCCGGGTGCGAACACAGCGAAAAATCAAGAATCACCGGTGTCAATTATTCTCGGAGTACTGTTCTCTTATTTTCAGCCGGTATTGACGTGCCGCCTCCTCCGTTTTATTATCGCCGAAATTATAGTATTGGATTCCCCTCAGATCCTCGGGTAGGTACTCCTGCCTTACGTAGTGTCCCTTGAAGTCGTGAGGATATTTATACCCCTTGAACAGCGGACTTTGGAGATGGACCGGTATGTTTCTGCCCTTACCTGCCTCTACGTCGCTCATGGCGGCGTTGCACGCCGCGTACGCGGAATTCGATTTCGGTGCGGTTGCGAGCATTATCACTGCGTTTGCAAGCGGTATGCGCGCTTCGGGCATACCCAGCTCCTTGGCGGATTCGCAACACGCGCGCGTTACTGCCGCTGCCATCGGGTATGCAAGTCCGATATCTTCGCTTGCGATGACCTGGAGCCTGCGGCAAACCGAAATCAGTTCGCCGAGCGAAAGCAGCTTTGCAAGATAGAACACAGCCGCATCCGGATCGGAGCCTCTGACGGATTTTTGCAGGCACGAGAGCAGATCGAAATGAGTGTCGTCATCAAAATTGCCGATTCTCACGTTGAAGCTGTCGACGCTTTCGCGTGTAATGACGCTGTCCGAGGCATAAAACGCGTTTTCAAGCAACAGCACCGAACGCCTGACGTCTCCGCCGGCATTTCTGCCGATATATTCGAGTGTATCTCCGTCAACCGTTTTATTTGTGCCCTTTTCGCGGTTCAGATACTCCAGCTCTCTTTTGAGAGCCTTGGCAATCTCACCCGGGGATACGGGGCGGAACTCAAAGAGAGAAGAACGCGAAATTATTGCGTTGTATACGTAAAAATGAGGATTTTCGGTTGTTGAGGCGATCAGCGTGACCCGCCCGTCCTCTATGTATTCGAGCAGTGACTGTTGCTGTTTTTTGTTGAAATACTGAATTTCGTCAAGATACAGCAGAACCCCGCCCGAGGCGAAAAGGTTGTTTGTGCTCGAGAGTATATCCTTAACATCGGACAGCCCCGCGCTCGTCGCATTAAGCTTGTGAAAAACCATTCCGGAATCGCGTGCGATTATTTCTGCCGCCGTGGTTTTTCCGGTGCCGGGCGGACCGTAGAATATCATGTTTGTTATACGACCGTCTTCGACCATTCTCCGAAGAACACCGTTTTTCCCGAAAAGATGCTCCTGACCCACTATTTCGTCAAAATTTTTGGGTCGGAGCGCCTCGGCTATTCTTACGCTTGCCATGTGCGCTCCTAAATGGTAAAAAATAGAAATTTAATCATTTATCTGCGAAAATTCCCACAAAGCCGTCGACTATTCCCAATATCTTCGGCATCAAGACAAGCAGTACGATAAAACATATCACTGCCACAAGTGTAAATATGGCAAAACCCAGCCAAGTGGTACCCTTCCCGTCAAATTTAGCTTCTGCCGCATATTTGCAGTTCTCGGGTATGTAGAAGTGATCTGTGTATGTGTTTACGGTATATTCGCTCTGCTTGAATGGCGGTAGAGACGGGTCCTGCGCCCGTCTGCTCTCGTACTCTTCCCTGCGCTTGTTGATGTCGTTATTATAGTCCTCTTCCTCGGCGCATTTTACGACGCGGCGCAGATTTACTCCCCTTTTGAGGCAGTGTCTTATAACAATGCCCCTACCGACGGAAAGCTGTTCGAGCGTCACCGCGTTTTCTCTTCCGACAGCGCCTGCCGCGAGCAGTTTTCGTACAAAGTTTCCGAGGAATCTCTTGTCAAAAGTGACGCAAAAAGCCGCGATGATAAATCCGACGAAAATTCCGAACAACAGATTTCTGACAAATGCAAATGTTCCGGAGCCCAAGTTCAGATTTTCAAATACATACGCACTGTCGTCAAAATAAGTTGAGCGCATATAATCCCAAAGCTCTTCTATGAGCGAGACCTCGCTATCCTGCGACAGGAAAAAGGAAACGACCTTTGACATTCAAACCCTCCGTTAATTTGATTTCAGTCTTTCCTTATAACGTCAATTCCGACGTATTTGCGCAGAACCTCCGGAACCACAACGGATCCGTCGGATTGCTGGTTTTGTTCCACAAGCGCCGGGAGTATTCGGCTCGTTGCAAGCCCCGAACCGTTGAGCGTGTGCAGATACTCGATCTTGCCGTTGCTTCTCTTGACGCGCATCATTCCGCGCCTTGCCTGGTAATCCCTTGCATTTGATACGGAAGAGACCTCTTTATATCCGTTCATCGAGGGAATGTTTATCTCAATGTCATACGTTCTCGCCATGGATGCCGAACAGTCCTCTGCGGCGAGCTTGACCGTCCTGAAATGGAATCCGAGTCCTTTGACGAGGTTTTCGGCATTGGTCACAAGCTCCTCAAATGCCTCGTCGCTCTTCTCGGGCAGAGTGTACTGCACCATTTCCACCTTGTTGAACTGATGTCCTCTTACCATGCCTCTTTCATCGGCACGGTAGCTTCCCGCCTCTCTTCTGAAACACGGTGTGTAGCTGATATATTTCTTGGGAAGCTCGTCCTCACTGAGAATCTCGTCGCGGTGGAGCGAGACGAGTGCGGTTTCTGCTGTCGGAAGCATGAAGCGGCGCCTTTCGTCTTCCGCGGTTTCGAGCCAATATACGTCCTCGCTGAACTTCGGGAACTGGCCCGCGGTGAGACCACATTCGTAAGAGAGCATATGCGGCACAAGCATCAGCTCAAATCCGTTGCCGATGTGAGTATCTATGAAATAGTTGAGCAGCGCCCACTCGAGACGCGCGCCCATGCCGGTATATATCCAAAAGCCGGCACCGGAAAGCTTTGCGCCGCGCTTGTAGTCTATCAGCTTGAGATCCGTGCAGAGATCCACGTGATTTTTCGGCTCAAAGTCGAATTTGTGCGGCTCCCCGAAGTATCTGAGCGGCTGATTGTTTTCCTTGCCGCCCGGCAGAAGATCTCTGTCGGGGAGATTGGGCAGACCGAGCATGACCGACGTGAACTGTGTTTCGGTTTCGCGAAGCTTTTCGTCTATGAGCTTTGCCTCGGCACCCATGCTCTTGAGCTGTGCGAAAATTTCCGAGGTGTCCTTGCCCTCTTTTTTGTACTGCGGTATGAGCTTGTTGTAACGGTTCTGCTCCGCCTTTATCGCTTCGGTCTTTGAGATGAGATTTCTTCTTTCCGCATCAAGCTTCAGGATCTGTTCGATGTCATCTCTTGCGTCCTTCCCTTTTACGGCGAGTCTTTCAATTACTTCTTCGGGATTTTCCTTTATATACTTAATGTCCAGCATATCTGTCCGATGCCCTTTCGATCGTTAATAATTT
This sequence comes from Eubacteriales bacterium, assembly GCA_051867855.1. Classification (GTDB taxonomy): domain Bacteria; phylum Bacillota; class Clostridia; order Oscillospirales; family CAG-272; genus HGM12713. The sequence goes on along the minus strand of JBJDZF010000323.1, from coordinate 3,962 downwards.
ATTAATAATTATTTGGCTATTTCCTGAAATATTTCGTTCCCGCATAATGCAGTGAGCAATGCCTCGAGATCTGCATCATCGTCGTACGTAAGCTCTACTATCTTTTTCTTCGAGGAACGCGAAATTCTCACTTTTCTGCCGAGGTACGACATAGCTCTGCGCTCAAGCTCTTTCATATGTGTTTTGATTTGCGGATGGACCTTTTCCTCGGCTTCCTCGTAAACGCTTTCGTTTATGCGCTTGACTGCGGATTCTACTTCCCGTACGCTCATGTTCTTTTCGACAATTTTCGCCGCAAGCTCGGACATACGATCCTCATCATCAAGACCGAGCAACGCTCTTGCGTGGCCTGAGGAGAGAGCGCCGTCCTTAAGAAGCTGCAACACATCGTCGGGCAAATCAAGCAGACGCAACATATTTGCGACTGCCGAACGGCTCTTGCCTACCTGCTTTGCCACCTGATCCTGTGTCAGGCTGAAGCGTTCGATCAGTGCGTTGTATCCGAGCGCTTCTTCTACCGGATTGAGATCCTCTCTCTGAATATTTTCTATAAGCGCAACCTGCGCGGCTTTGAGGTCATCTCCGTCGAATACAACAGCGGGGATCTCTGTAAGTCCCGCCATTTTCGCCGCTCTCCAGCGTCTCTCGCCGGCTATGATTTCATATGTTCCCGTAACATCGGGATTTTCTCTGACAATTATCGGCTGAAGCACACCGTATGTCGCAATAGAATCTGCCAGAGCCTCGAGAGATTCGCGGTCAAATGTTTTTCTCGGTTGGTCGTGGCGCGGCTCAATGTCGGATAAACGGATATTTTCTCCGCTTCCCTTTTTGGATTCGAGCATATTGTCATCCAGAATTGCATAAAAGTCCCTTCCGAGACCGCCCTGTTTTCTTGCCATGTGTTATTACCTCACCTGTAATTGGATAAAACGCTTTTGTTTTTCGGCTTTCTGTCTTTATCGTACAGGTCAGCCGACTTTTTCGAAGTCTCTGCGTTTTTGCCCGAAGCGGAATGTGTATCATTTCTGATAACCACTTTGGAAGCATTTGTACCGACGGAAGCGGAATTGTCGTCAAATAGATCACCGAGTCCGCGACCGAGGCCTGAAGGCTTTTTTGCCATATTTTTGATTCTCCTTAAGTTTTTAATAAAAATAGGAGGCGTATCCGGGAACAGAATGCGATAGTCGGAAATCAAACATAAGGTTTCACATGTAAGCAATCTGACCGGTTGGCGATAATTGAAATCAAATACGAGCGCAAAGCTCTTTTGCAACCTCTATATACTCTTTTGCACCCTTGGAGCTCTTGTCATGGTAATAAACGGGTTTCCCGAACCCGGGAGCTTCTGTCAGCTTTACGTTTCTCGATATCTTTGTCTCAAAAAGCTTGTCCTCATAATGCTTGCCAAGCTCCGACATGACCTGCATGGAAAGCAAAAGTCTGCCGTTATACATGGTTATAAGAATTCCGCTGACAGTCAGATCGGGATTATAAAGCCTTTTGATGCGGTTGATCGTTATCATAAGTTGTGAAAGCCCCTCAAGTGCATAGAACTCACACTGCATGGGTACTATTACGCCGTCACTTGCGGTAAAAGCATTAATGGTAAGCATTCCGAGCGAAGGCGGACAGTCAATGAGTATGTAATCAAACGTGTCTTTGAGCGGCTCGAGCGCCTTTTTGAGCCTGTATTCGCTCTCATCAAAATCAAAGAGATCAAATTCTGCACCCGCAAGTGCTGTATTTGTCGGTATTACCGATAAGTTCTGAAATTGGGTCTCAATGATCGCGTCCTGGGCGGTGGATTCTCCGACGAGAACGTCTTTAGATGAATATTTTAAATTCTTTTTGGATATTCCGACGCCGCTGGTGGCGTTTCCCTGCGGATCCATATCAATTAAAAGCACCTTGTGCCCGAGGACGCCGAGCGACGAGGCTATATTTACGCAGGAGGTCGTCTTGCCGACTCCTCCCTTCTGATTGGCAAACGAAATGATTTTTCCCATTTGTTGCGCCATCCTCCGGTAAAGATTATGTTTTTCCCGGCGGGCAAACCGCCGATAAAGCAATGAATTGCTTGCCAATAATGGGTTTGCAATTGCAATGTTAGTCTGTTTTCATTATATCATAAATTACGGCGGAAATCAATAGTATTATCGATAAATTATTGGCAGATATTGATTATTATATATACTTTTGCGTTCAACGTTTCAGATATGATCGGTGTATTTATTTGAGAGTCGTCTATGTGAACCCAAGTAGCAATTGAACGCGCATGAGACATTGAAATACCGTTTGCAAAAAAACTGCTTGTAGACCTGATGTCGAGTTACAAGCACTAATTAATGTTTCACGTGAAACTTAATACGCAAGAAGTCGGATTCCCAGAAGTGACGCGTTTCACGTGAAACATTGTGCGTCACCGTTTATGCTTAAAATTGCAAAATAAATCTCGAGGTTATGCCGATAATTAAAATAGCTTTAGACGGTAACATTCTGTGCTTGTTTCACGTGAAACATCCTTGAGTACCTAAGCTCGGAGTTTAAAGCATGACAAATATTTCACAATGTAAATTTAGCCTCGTATATGTGAAACAGAATCTTCGGGAACTGCGTTTCGAGTGAAACACAGCAAAAAATGTTGATTAATGTTTCACGTGAAACACGAAATCTCCAAAGCGGACCACGTGCGGCTGGCTTGGAATTAATTTTTATTGATCCTGATGTGGACATCTATTGCGCGCAGATTGTTTACAACGCTAATTGACGCATCCTTTCCGCATTTTTTGAGCGAATCAACCTTCTTTTGAAAAGTTGCTATCATATCACTCATCGCCTTATCGGGATTGGGATATTTATCTTCGGGCAATTGTGCAGGATCTGCTATTTGTTCTTCTGTGGCACGTTTGAGTATGTTGTCTATGTATTGCTCTGTACTTAAAACATTCAATTTCATGGATGAAATATGTCGAATAATCTCTATTCTTTGCTCCTGGCTGTCGATTTTAAGCAATGCTCGGGCATGGCGCTCGGTGAGACCTGATTCAATGATAAGCTTTTGCTCCTCGTACGACAGCTTGAGAAGTCTCAATTTGTTGGCTACAGCCGATTGGCTCAACGACATTTTGCGGGCGACTTCCTCTTGCGTCATGCTGTAATTTTCTATAAGCTGCTTAAAACCGTATGCTTGTTCAAACATATTCAGGTCTTCACGCAGTAAATTTTCGATGATTGCCATTTCAGCGGACATTCTTTCGTCGGCTTCTATGACAATGCAAGGAACTGTGAAATATCCGAGAAGTCTGGCGGCGCGCAAACGCCTTTCGCCGGCAATAAGCTCATAATCAAAAATATCGTCGTCGTCACATTTTCTGACTGTCAGCGGCTGGAGTATGCCGTATCTTCTGATCGAATCTGCCAATCTGATTATTGAATTGTTGTCAAATTCCGCCCTCGGCTGGGCACGGTTGGGACGGATCCGGTCAACTTTAATCTGCATAACCGCAGAGGAAATCGGGGGTTCGTTTACAACTTTGCTTCTCTTAAAATACTTCAGTTCGTTCATTTTCGTATTCCTTTCGCTTTTTTTGTTTCATGTGAAAAAAGAAACCGATTTTCAGTTCCCGAAAATTATACAACATTTCCCGCAATAATTTTATCATATTGTGTATGTCGTTATATGAAACCAATGTGAAAGGAAATAAGACTATATGCCGAAGAAAAACGATAAAAACAAGAAAAAGCCGCTATTAGAGCGGCTTTTTAATAATTCTGGCGTATTTTCTCGGATAGATTTCCGAAGTTTTTTCGATTTTTTTTATTATTATCAGACTTCTTTTTTCTTCGTCCGGCCCTTCGGAACGTAAAGATTTATAAACGGTTTTATAATACATTCCTCCGCCTTTATCAATAGCCGATATGGAATCACGTATTTCGGCTTCGGGAGCCTTTGCTTT
>JBJDZF010000322.1:0-11710 GCA_051867855.1 Eubacteriales bacterium | reverse complement strand
ACAACGAGGACGAGATAGACATAACTGTGCCGGGCGAGTATACAATATATATTGTCTACGGCGACAGCAAGACAAAGGTGAAGCTTGTCGTGCGTGACACGACCCCGCCGCAGGGCAACGTAATCGAGCTGAATGTTCACGATGGTGGTGTCCTTCCCGAGGCGAAGGACTTTTTCGACAATATTGTCGAGGCTTCCGATTATACCGCCAAATTTGTGGGTCTGACCAACATATCGGGCGTGGGAACCTACGATATTACCATTCAGCTGACGGACAAGTATTCAAACAAGAGCACATACAGAACAAAAATGAACGTTATCATTGATACGGTCCCGCCGACAATTACGGCTCCTGCACAGATAGTCGGTTACGTGGGACAGGGTATCGCGTACCGCGACGGAGTGAGCGTCACCGATAACTGTTTCGGAGTAGAACTTAACGTGGACTCCTCCGGAGTGAGAAACGACGTCGAGGGAGAGTACAAGGTAAAATACACGGCAAGAGACGCGGCGGGTAATACCACAGTCATTGAGGTGCCGGTGTTCATACACAAAGTCCAGATAACAAAAGAGAAGCTGATGAATGAGATCGCCAAGATCGCCTCGGAGCAGGGGATGAAGTCAAGTATGACAAAAGAGGAGCTTTGCAAGAAGATCTACGGTTATGTCAACGACCCCACGCATGACAAGGATAATGCGAGATTCAAGTATGTCGGATCTTCAAACGATTCGACACGTTCCGACTGGATGTATGAGGCGTATTACGCACTTCAGAACGGGCAGGGCGATTGCTACTCTTATATGGCGCTCTCAAAGGCGTTTTTCGAATATTTCGGAATAGAAAACAAGGATATTCAGCGTTCGGAGGCCGTGAACGGCGAGACACATTTCTGGTGTATGGTTAATATCGACGACACCGGAAATTCGCCTCGTTGGTATTTCTTCGATGCTACGAGATTCGCCGGAAAATTCACTTTGGGCGGAAATAACGGATGCCTTATTACGATGGAACAGCTGTACTCATATAAGCCGAGTAGCAATAAGTTTACTGCGGAGACATACTATGCCTTTGAAAGCTCAAAGTATCCGGCTGTGCAAACGAAAATAATCAATACAAATTACGTGTGGTGACCTTTCGGTCGCGGAGTTGTATATATGCAGACCAACATTCTTGAATATCTTGAAAATACTGCGGCGCGCGTTCCGCAAAAGCTTGCCTTTTCCACGGGAAGTGAGGGAATGAGCTTTTCCGAGGTGTACGAAAAGGCGAGAGCCGCGGGAAGCTATATCTGCAATAGGGGCATTTACCGTGAGCCTGTCGTCATCTTTATGGACAAGCACCCGAAAACCGTGACGGCGTTTTTCGGAGTCATATATTCGGGCAACTGCTATGTCTGTCTTGACGACAAAATGCCCGACGCGAGAATAACCGCGATAATCGGACAGCTTCGCCCGAGCCTTGTTGTATCGGACGGCAAAAATTTTGCAAGAGCGCAAAGGCTTTGCGAGGGAGCGCAGGTCGTTCTTTTTGACGATATTTCCGATGGTGACGCCGATGCGGAATTGCTTGACGGTGTGCGTGTCAGACAGCTTGATACCGATGCGATATATATGGTGTTCACTTCCGGCTCCACCGGAACCCCGAAGGGGGTTGTTGCCTGCCACCGATCGGTGATAGATTATACTGAGCATCTGTCCGAGGCGCTCGGATTCTCGGAGAATACCGTGTTTGCTAACCAGACGCCGCTGTATTTCGACGCGCCGCTCAAGGAGATCATGCCGACGATAAAATTCGGCGCGACCACCTACTTTGTGCCGAAAACGCTGTTCTCGTTTCCCGTAAAACTGATACAGTACCTGAATGAACACAGAATAAACACCGTGTGCTGGGTGGTCTCGGCATTCGTGCAGATATCTTCGCTGGGCGCGCTTGAAAAATTCCGTCCCGAATATCTGACGACAGTCGCTTTCGGTAGCGAGGTCTTTCCGCGCAGACAATACGACATTTGGCGCAAAGCTCTGCCTGACGCTGTTTTTTTCAATCTTTACGGTCCGACGGAGGCGACCGGAATGTCCTGCTATTGGAGGGCAGACCGTGAGCTTGATCCCGATGAGCCGATACCGATAGGCAGACCGTTTAAAAATACGGAGATAATACTTGCGCACGACCCGGACGGAGACGGTGAGGGAGAGATACTCATAAGGGGGACCTGTCTTACAATGGGTTATTTTAACGACCCCGAAAAGACCTCGGAGGCGTTTGTGCAGAACCCCGAGAATCCCCATTATCCCGAGCTTGTATATCGCACGGGGGATATCGGAAAATATAACGCGCACGGAGAGCTTGTTTTTGTTTGCCGGCGCGACTCCCAGATCAAGCACATGGGACACAGAATTGAGCTTGGAGAGATAGAGAACGCCGCGCTTGCAAGTGGCGGTGCCGACCAAGCCTGCTGCTTGTACGACAGCGAGGGCAAGAGGATCGCTCTCTTTTACACCGGCGGTGCCGACCGCAAGGAAATGCTTGCGGCTCTTTGCGCGGCTCTTCCGAGATATATGCTTCCCGCAGTGTGCGAAAAGCTTGATGCGATGCCGCTTACCGACAACGGCAAGACCGACCGCAGAAAGCTCAAAAGCATGGCGCTTGAGGCACAATGAACGCTTATTCGCGGCGTACCGACTTATCGGTCGTAAGAACATCAATACGAAGTACGGAGAAAAGATTAATGGAAAAGCTGCTTGAAATATTGCAAGGACTGCATGAGGACGTAGATTTTACAAAGGAGACTTCGCTTGTCGACGACGGAATACTTGACTCACTTGACATAGTGTCTCTTGTGACAGAGATAGACTCTGAATTTGATGTTTCCATACCGCCCGAGGAGATACTTCCGGAGAATTTCAATTCCGCAGAAGCCCTTTGGGAGCTTATAAGACGCATAGACGAGGAATGAAGAAATTGTATAAAAACGCACATGAATTATACGCGAATGCGGGAGCAGGGTAAAAAGAATGCTTTTTGTATCATATGAATTTATAGCTTTTTTGTGCGTCCTGTTTGTGCTGTTTTATATTATACCAAAAAAGGGACAGTGGATTCTCCTGCTTGCGGCAAGCTATGTCTTTTACGCCTTTGCAGGGCTTGAATATCTTGTATTTATACTGATCACAACGTTATCATCGTATTTTGTTGCCGTGAAGATCGGAAAGATGATCACTGCGGAAAAATTATATTTGGATTCGCACAGAGATACGCTTGATAAAGAAGACAGAAAGAAGTATAAATCAGCACAAAAGAAAAAACGAATGTATGTGCTTTGCGCGGGACTGGTACTTAATTTCGGCATACTTGCCGTACTCAAATATACCGCGTTTGCCGTGGTCAACATAAACTCTCTTCTGCATACATTCGGCTCGGACAGCTCACTCGCCGTTCCGTCGCTGATACTCCCGCTCGGAATTTCATTTTATACGTTCCAGACGATGGGATATCTCATCGACGTGTACAGGGGAAAAGCGGAGCCGGAGAAAAATCCCGCAAAGCTCGCGCTGTTTGTGTCGTTTTTTCCACAGCTGATACAGGGGCCGATTTCGAGATATTCGGATCTCGCCGGGCAGCTCTATGCCGAACACCGATTTGACGGAGAGAGATTTTTTTCGGGACTTCAGAGAATTCTCTGGGGATATTTCAAAAAGCTTGTAATCGCAGACAGGGCGCTCATTCCGATAAAAACAATGCTCGGGGACACGGAGCAGTACACTGGGGCTTATGTGGCTCTTCTCGTCGTGCTGTATTCTGTCGAGATATATGCCGATTTTTCGGGGGGGATCGACATCACCATAGGAATTGCCGAATCTCTCGGAATAAATGTAAAGGAAAATTTCAGACATCCATTCATGTCGACTTCTACCAAGGTCTACTGGCGGCGTTGGCACATCACGATGGGTACGTGGTTTACCGATTATATTTTCTATCCCGTGTCGGTGAGCCGCCCGATGAAATGGGTGCTCAAGTGGGGCAAAAAAATCTTCGGCAACGCCGTGGGCAAACGGCTTCCCGTATATCTTGCCACTGTAATAACATGGTTTTTGACGGGACTCTGGCACGGCGCGGGGTGGAATTTCATCGTCTGGGGGCTGCTCAACTGCCTTGTGATACTTGTCTCGGAGGAGCTTGAGCCGCTGTATAAAAAGTTTCATACGGCGTTTCCGTCGCTCGGGGGATCGCGTGTGTATTCCGCATTCATGATGGTGAGAACATTCCTGCTTATGGGACTTATACGCTCGCTTGACTGTTACAGGGACGTGCCGCTCACATTCCGTATGTGGGGAACGATGTTTACGGGCAGGAATACAGGGCGCTTGTTCTCCGGCGGAATATGGGAGCTGGGACTTGACGCGCGCTCTGCCGCAGTCATGCTTGTCGCTCTTGCCCTACTCTGTACGGTGAATCTCATCTGCGCGAGGTCAAAGACGGATATCCGCGAGAAGCTGACGGCCAAGCCCGCGCTTTCATATTCGCTTTTCGGTCTGCTTGCCGTGGCGGTCATAATGTTCGGCGCGTACGGACAGGGCTATGACGCGGCGCAGTTTATTTACAATCAATTCTGAAGGCGCGGTGACTGATATGGTAAGAAAGAAGAGAAGAATAATCGCCGCCGTTTCCGTACTTCTTGTCTGTGTGTTGTTGCTGATATTTCTGCAGTGCCTTGTGACTCCGAAATACAGGGCTAATCCCGAGGGCGCGCTCGTATCCGAATATTACGCGGAGGCGGGGGGGCACGACGTGATCTTTCTTGGAGATTGCGAGGTTTATGAGAGCTTTATCCCTGCGGTGCTGTGGGACGAGTACGGGATCAGCTCGTATGTGCGCGGAAGCGCGCAGCAGCTCGTTTGGCAGTCGTATTACCTTTTGCGCGACACGTTGCGGTATGAGACCCCGAAGGCGGTCGTTTTCAACGTTTTCGCACTGAAATACGGAGAGCCGCAGAACGAGGCGTACAACCGTATGACGCTTGACGGCATGAGATGGTCATCCGACAAGGTCGGGGCGATAAAAGCCTCGATGACCGAGGATGAGAGCTTCGTTGATTATGTATTTCCCCTGCTGCGCTTTCACTCGAGGATAACGGAGCTTACGCAGGATGACTTCAGGTACGCCTTCGGCGCGCCCTCCGTCTCCGAGAGCGGATATCTGGTGCAGACCGGGATAAGACCGAAGGACGGCGACCGTGTGGGAGACGAGCTGTTTGACTACACGCTTCCGCAGACATCGTTTGAGTACCTCGAGCTTATGCGCCGGCTTTGCGAGGAGAACGGCATAGAGCTTATACTCATCAAGGCGCCGACTAACCATTGGAATTTTTATTGGTACGATGAATGGGACGCGCAGGTGGCGGAATACGCCGAAGAAAACGGGCTTGAATATATAAATATGATACCTTTGTGTGATGAGATCGGCATAGACTGGAGCACGGATACCTACGACGCAGGTATTCACCTGAATCTGTACGGCGCGCAAAAGCTGTCGTCATACTTCGGCGGGATTTTGTCGGATAAATTCGAAATTCCGGACAGACGCGCTGACGCGGAACTGTCGAAAGCATGGGACGCACGGCTCGAAAGCTATAAAAAGCGTATTTCGGAGTGAGAGAACGTCGCTCCGGCACAACATAGATAACAGGCAATAGTGTGATAATTATTGAAATCGGGAAAAATCAAGGAGAAACGTAAAAATGAAAATCAAGAAGATACTTTCGGCACTCTGCACCCTGCTTCTGCTTGCGGGCGTGCTCGTCTCATGTTCTTCCGATAAGGGAAACTCTGTTGACAACGTTGGCGGCGGTAACGGCGGCGGCGCGAGTACATCGTCCAAAAAGTTTTATATCAACTACAACAGCGTAAAAATTGAGGTGGGAGCGGACGCGACAAAGGTCATCACTTCTCTCGGAAGCAATTACACGTCACAGGAGGGCGAGGTCTGCGGATTCGACGAAAAGGACATCGTGTATACGTACGGCGGCCTCGAAATTACAAGCCATAAGAAGGGAACAAGCGAGAAGATCACAAAGATCAAGCTTCTCAATGACTCGGTCAAAACACCGGAGGGGATAACCATAGGATCAAGCAAGGACGCTGTGATTTCCGCATACGGCAGCAAATATACGTCAAGCGGGGAGAATATCAGGTATACAAGCGGCACATCCGTGCTCGAAGTGTACTTGAGCAACGACAAAGTTACAAATCTGATAATCAAATCGGTTTGAGTTGGCACTGTTCATAAATAATTAACAAAAAAATTCTGAAAATCTCTTGACAAATAACTCCGAAAGTGATAAATTTTATACATCGATTAGCACTTAAGTAAAAAGAGTGCTAACGGCATAAAATTTTACTTTCGGAGTTTGTTTTATATTCCGACGGTATAAAACAGACGGCAGCGGGCGTAAATATAAAGAGAAGGAGGTTTGTGTGATGTACGGCGACGAATTGAGCGAACGTAAAAAAATAATACTCAAAGCCGTTGTTGAAGCCCACATTCAGGGCGGCGAACCGGTGGGTTCAAAGTATATCGTGCAGAACAATCTTCTCTCGTGTTCATCTGCGACGATACGAAACGAGATGGCGGAGCTCGAACAGATGGGATTCCTCGAGCAGCCTCACACCTCGGCGGGCAGAGTGCCAAGTGAGCTGGGATACAGATTTTATGTCGACTCTCTCGTAAGCCAGTATGAAAAGACGACAAGAGAGGTCGTTCAGATAAACCAACTGCTGCGGGCAAAAATGACGGAGATCGATCAGATACTCGAGCTTGCCTCAAAGCTTGCCTCGAAGCTGACGAACTACACCGGCATTGCCATAAAGCCGAAGGCTCCGTCGGTGTCCATGTCGCGTTTTGAGGTGATATCGCTTGACGAAACAAGCTTTGCGGTAGTCATGATAACCTCGGGCGGTACGGTGAAAACCAAAAAGGCAAAATGCCCCGAGCCGTTTTCGCCGGATGCGGTTCAGAGGCTCTCCGCTCTTCTCAACGAAAAGCTTTGCGGACTCTCTGCCGACATGATCACTCTTCCCATTATAATGCAGCTTGAGAGCGCGATGGGGAGCGACGGATTTACGGTAAATCCGGCAGTCAAGTGTATCTATGAGGTAATGAGCGAGCTTGACGGCGGCGAACTCAGGTATTCGGGCATAAACAATCTGCTCAATTATCCGGAATATTCGGATAAGAGCCAGCTCGGACAGCTGCTCGGAACGCTGGAAAATCAGGACGAGATACTTGATCTTGTCTCCGACACGCAGAACGATGACATAAGTGTTCTGATCGGTTCCGAAAGCTCGGTGAAGGTCATGAACAATTCTTCGCTTGTGTACAAACCCATAAGGAAGAACGGAAAGACGCTCGGCGTTATCGGAGTGCTCGGACCTCTGCGAATGGATTACAAGAACGTACTGAAAACGATAGAGGATATCGGGGGAAGTATTTCGAGTATGATCGACGGCGGAGGAGAAAAAGAATTGAATGAAGGAGACAGTGATGACGGATAATATTAAAGATGAAAACAAAGACGAAAACGTGACCGACGAACAGGAGAACAAGGAAGGTTCTGCGGTCGGCCCCGAAGAGAACGAAAACGAGTCCGCACAGAGCTACGAAAGTGCCGACAGCGCGTCATACGATGCCGAGCAGGCAACGGAGACGGAGAAAGACGGCACGGACACGGATGATGATGCGGGGGAGGATAAGCTCTCAAGAAGTGATAAGAAAAAGATCAGGAAGCTCGAGAGCGAGCTTGAGGGAACAAAGAAGCAACTTGAAGCGGCAAAAGCGGAGCTTGCCGAATCAAAGGACAAATACATGAGGCTCTTCGCCGAATATGACAATTTCAGAAAACGCTCCGCAAAAGAGAAGGAAGGCGTTTATTCGGACGCATATTCGGATGCTCTGACACAGATACTGCCGGTCCTCGATAATTTAGAGAGAGCTGCGGCGTGCGGAGACGGAGACGCGGCGGCACTTTCCAAGGGCTTGCAGCTGACGCTGAAGAGCTTCGCCGAGACTCTTGAAAAGATGGGAGTCAAGGAGATAGAGGCGCTCGGAAAGACCTTTGACCCGAATCTGCATAATGCCGTTATGCACGTCGAGGATGAAAGCCTCGGAGAAAACGAGGTCGCGGAGGTGTTCGCCAAAGGATATGCCAAGGGCGACAAGGTGCTGCGCCATTCGATGGTCAAGGTGGCAAACTGAAAGCGTATTTCCGCGCCGCACTGCGGTACGGTTTATATAATCAATTTTAGAATATCCATAATCAATATCAAAAATAATTTAACACCCATCAGGAGGTAATTTATCATGGGAAAAATCATAGGTATAGATTTAGGTACAACAAACTCTTGCGTAGCTGTTTTTGAGGGCGGTGAGCCCATCGTTATCCCGAACCCCGAAGGCGCGCGTACAACGCCGTCCGTCGTGGCATTCTCCAAGACCGGAGAGAGGATGGTAGGTCAGGTCGCAAAGCGCCAGGCTATCACCAATCCCGACAGAACCGTCATCAGTATCAAGCGTGAGATGGGTACCGCATACAAGAAAGAAATAGACGGTAAGTCCTATACGCCCCAGGAGATCTCGGCAATGATCCTTCAGAAGCTGAAGTCCGATGCGGAGGCATATCTCGGAACTCCCGTAACGCAGGCTGTCATCACCGTTCCGGCATACTTCTCCGACGCGCAGAGACAGGCAACCAAGGATGCGGGCAAGATTGCGGGACTTGAGGTCCTCCGTATCATCAACGAGCCTACGGCGGCAGCGCTTGCTTACGGCATGGATAAGGAAAACGACCAGAAGATAATGGTGTTCGACCTCGGCGGCGGTACATTTGATGTCTCCCTGCTTGAGATTTCGGACGGCGTGTTCGAAGTGCTTGCAACCGCCGGCAACAACCGTCTCGGCGGCGATGACTTCGACCAGAGAATAATCAACTGGATGGCTGATAAGTTCCAGAGAGAAAACGGAGTTGACCTGCGCAACGACAAGATGGTAATGCAGAGACTCAAGGAAGCAGCCGAGAAGGCAAAGATAGAGCTTTCGGGAATGTCCAGCACCAACATCAATCTGCCTTTCATCACGGCAACCGCAAACGGTCCGCTTCACTTCGACGCAACGCTCACGAGAGCCGAGTTCGACAGGATCACGGCAGACCTCGTTGAGGCTACGATGGGGCCGACAAAGCAGGTGCTCGCGGATGCAGGGCTCACCGCGTCCCAGATAGACAAGGTACTTCTTGTCGGAGGCTCCACGAGAATTCCCGCGGTTCAGGAAGCGGTAAGGAAGTTCATCGGCAAGGATCCCTTCAAGGGAATCAACCCCGATGAGTGCGTAGCAATCGGTGCGGCTATTCAGGGCGGTGTGCTCGGAGGCGATGTTAAGGATCTGCTTCTGCTCGACGTCACACCTTTGTCCCTCGGTATCGAGACCCTCGGCGGAGTGTTCAACAAGATCATCGACAGGAACACGACCATACCGGTAAAGAAGAGCCAGGTCTATTCAACCGCTGCCGACGGTCAGACCTCCGTTGAGATCCACGTTCTTCAGGGCGAGCGTGAAATGGCAGCCGGCAACACGACTCTCGGAAGATTCGTGCTCGACGGAATTCCCGCTGCTCCCCGCGGAGTTCCGCAGATCGAGGTTACGTTTGATATCGACGCAAACGGTATCGTAAACGTCTCGGCAATGGACAAGGGCACGGGCAAGGAACAGCACATCACCATCACCTCGTCGACCAATATGTCGCAGGCAGATATAGATAAAGCAGTCAAGGATGCGGAGAAGTTCGCGGCAGAGGACAAGAAGCAGAAGGAGAGTGTCGAGATAAAGAACCGTGCGGATTCGCTCGTGTTCCAGAGTGAAAAGACGCTCGCAGAAATCGGCGACAAGCTGCCCGAATCCGACAAGGAAGAAGTAAAGGCTGCTGTTGAGAAGCTCAAGAATACCATGAATTCGGGCGATACGGACGCTATAAAGGCGGATACAGAGGCGCTTGAGAAGGCATTCTATGCGCTTTCGGAGAAGCTCTACAAGCAACAGGGCGCGGAAGGCGCATCGGGCGCGGGATTTGATCCGAATGCGGCAAACGGCGCGTCAGGCGGAGCACAGAGCGGCGACGGAACCTATTACAACGCCGATTACGAGGATAAAACCGACAACAAATAATCGGTAAAATATTATGCGGGAAAGGGCGTTCATGGCTCTTTCCCGCGAAAGCGTATTCGACCGGTTTTGCCGGATCAGATATTTTTACATAATCCGCCCGGCGCGGATGGGATAAATAATCACAGGAGAAGCGCCGTCGCGCAACTGATCGCGGCGGGCTTCGGAAACCGCGCGGAGCGGCATTGGGGGAACTATGGCAGACAAACGAGACTATTATGAGGTGCTCGGAATAGATAAAAACGCGGACGACGCAACCATCAAGAAGGCATACCGCACACTGGCAAAAAAATATCACCCGGACATGAATCCCGGCAACAAGGATGCCGAGGCAAAATTCAAGGAGGTCAACGAGGCGTACGACGTGCTCTCGAATCCGGAGAAGAAGGCAAAGTACGATCAGTACGGACACGCCGCATTCGATCCGTCCTCCGGGGCTTCGGGCTTCGGTGGAGGCGGATTTGGCGGATTCGGTGACTTCGGAGACCTGGGGGATATTTTCGGCAGCTTTTTCGGCGGCGGATTCGGATCTTCATCGTCGTCCTCCGCAAGGAGAAACGGTGCGGTGCGCGGCGAAGACGTGGGCGCGAGAGTGACCGTAAGCTTCGAGGAAGCGGCATTCGGCGTTAAAAAGGATGTCTCTTTCAACAGAATACAGAAATGCCCGGACTGCGGCGGAAGCGGCGCGGCAAAGGGTACGAAGGCGGAGACCTGCTCGGCCTGCGGAGGTACGGGACAGAAGAGAGTAACGCAGAGACTCGGCGGTATGGCGTTCCAGTCGACGACCACCTGCGACGCCTGCCGCGGAACGGGTAAGATCATCAAGACTCCGTGTCAGAACTGCCGCGGAACCGGATATATAAAGGTGACAAAGAAGCTGTCGGTCAACATTCCCGCGGGAATCGACGACGGCGAGAGAATAGTGTTGCGTTCGCAGGGCTGTGACGGCAGGAACGGCGGTTCTACCGGCGACCTTGTCATAACCGTTAACGTCCGCAAGCATAATATTTTCGAGCGTGACGGCTACGACATATACTGCGATGTGCCGCTCACCGTGACCGAAGCAACGCTCGGTGCGGAGATCGATGTGCCGACGCTTGAGGGCAACGTGAAGTACACTATTCCCGAGGGAACACAGCCGGGAACGCGTTTCGTCATCAGACAAAAGGGAATTCCTTACGTGAACAATTCGGGAAAGCGCGGAGACCTGTATTTCACCGTGTCCGTCGAGATACCGAAGGGGCTTAACGAGAAGCAAAAAGAGCATATGAGGGCTTTTGCGAACGCCTGCGGCGAGAGCAATTACTCGAAAAAATCGGGATTTTTCAAACGTATATTCGATAAGAAATAATGCAGTGCGCCGACATACGGATCGCAGACGGCGCACTCTGACTCCGCAAGGCGGAGTGAAAACCGGAAAATCAAATTTCTTTGAGGGGATCCCCGGGGGACTCTTTGTAAGAGCCCCCCGCTTTGTATGTCCCCGGAATGAGGCTTAAATGGA
>JBJDZF010000321.1:0-2697 GCA_051867855.1 Eubacteriales bacterium | reverse complement strand
GAACGCGCGCCTATGGCTACATAAGAAAGCAGGTCGGAGAGATAGCGGTAGTTTTCGGGGTAGAGCATCTCGTCCGCGCAGAACAGCCCCGTTTCCTCGATGGCTCTCGTGTGCAGACGTCTGATAGCCACGAGTCCTTCGAGCATATCCTCTTCGCCCTGCGGATTCGGCTGATGTATCATGCCCTTGTAGCCGTCGCCGGTTGTGCGCGGCTTGTTTGTATATATTCTCGGAATGATAAGTATTTTATCAGATACCTTTTCCTGGAGCTTCGCAAGGCGCAGTGTATAATCGAGCACCGCATCCTCGCGGTCGGCGGAGCAGGGGCCGATTATGAGGATCAGCTTTTTGGACCTTCCGCAGAAGACGTCGGCAATTTCGGCGTCGCGGATCGCCTTTTTTTCCGAATATTCCTTTTTAAGCGGATAACGCTCCTTTATTTCCATGGGAATAGGAAGCTTGCGAATAAATTCCATATTGTTTTGCATATAGATCAAGACCTTTCGAGAAACAGTAAGCATATTATACACCATTTTTACCGTCTTGTCGACAGTATTTTTTGTATTTTTGCTTCCGCACAGATAAAAAAATTACTAAAAATTCAATCGTGTTGCGGTTTTTCATTGACTATTGATGATTTTTTTGATATTATATAGCGTAGTGGGCTATTTGTTTTTTAGCTTATTTTCTTATTTACGGAGAGGTTGCAATGAACGTTTTCAGAGAAATATCGCCTTATGAAATTGAAAATGCAATGAAGCTTATAGGCAAGGATTGGATGCTGATAACGGCGAAGGACGGTGAGAGGGTAAATACCATGACAGCCAGCTGGGGATGCATGGGCATACTTTGGGGTAAAGAGGTATGCGTAACCTTTGTGCGGCCACAGAGATATACGTTTGAATTCACGGAAAAATCGGACTTCATGTCGTTGTCGTTTTTTGATGATAAATACAGAGATGCGCTCAGATTCTGCGGTTCCCACAGTGGGCGTGACACCGATAAGTTCGGGCAGACCGGGCTTGACTGTGCGTTTGACGGGGAGATACCGTATATAGAACAGGCGAGACTTGTAATACTATGCAAAAAGCTTTACGCTGACGACCTCAAAAAGGAAAACTTTGTTGTACGTGAACCGTTGGCAAATTATAAAAGCAACGATTTTCACAGGTTTTACGTGTGCGAGATAAAGAAGGTACTTGCGCGCGACGCTGACTGAACCTGTCGGAGAGGAAAGTAACATGGATATAAAAGAAGAAATTAAACTATTATGTGTCAATGCAAAGGAGGCATCCGGATCGATAGCACTTGCCACAACCGATCAGAAAAATGCACTTCTGGCGGCGATTGCCGACGCGCTTGAGCAATCCGCGGACAGTGTCATAGAGGCGAATGCAAAGGACATTGATAACGCGCGGGAGAACGGAGTGCCAAAGACGATGATGGACCGTCTGCTTATCGACGCAAATAGAATCGACTCGATGTGCGCATCCATCAGGGAGCTTATCGGGATCGAGGATCCGGTGGGAAAGAGCGAGACTTGGAGACGTCCGTCGGGGATTGAGATCACGAGGGTGCGCGTTCCGCTGGGGGTAGTTGCCATCATATACGAGGCGCGACCCAATGTCACGGTGGATTCCGCAGTGTTGTGCCTGAAGACCGGTAATTCGGTTGTCCTGCGTGGCGGCAAAGAGGCGATCAATACAAACCGGGCGCTTGTGGGAATAATGAAAAGCGCGCTCGAGTCCTGCGGATTCAACCCTCACTGTATCGAGCTTATAGAATCTACGGAGCGCGAGAGCGCCGTTGAGCTTATGAAGATGCGCGGTTACATCGACGTGCTCATACCGCGCGGGGGCAAGGGACTGATCAAAAGCGTTGTCGACAACGCGACCGTTCCCGTGATCGAGACCGGGGCGGGGAATTGCCACATATATGTGGACGACAGTGCGGACATAGATATGGCGCTGAAAATCGTGATAAATGCGAAATGTTCGCGCCCGTCGGTTTGTAATGCGGTTGAAACACTGCTTGTAAATGCGGGAATTGCGTCAAAATTTTTGCCCGCCTTTGCCGAGGAGGCAAGGAAGTACAATCTTGAATTGCGCGGATGCGCAAAGACGAGAGTGCTGGTGCCTACAGCTGTCGCTGCGGAAGAGTCCGACTGGTCGGAGGAATACAACGACTATATTCTCGCAGTCAAGGTTGTCGACACTTTGTCAGACGCGATAACACATATAAATAAATACAGTACGGGACACAGCGAGGCGATAGTCACGAGTACTCCCGAGAACGGGGAGAGATTTTTGCGCGAGGTCAATTCCGCTGCGGTTTACGTCAACGCATCCACACGCTTTACGGACGGCGGAGAATTCGGGTTCGGTGCGGAGATAGGAATCTCAACGCAAAAGCTTCATGTCAGAGGCCCTATGGGCTTGCCTGCGCTGACTACGGAAAAATATGAGATAAGGGGCAACGGAAACATACGTTGACCGCTTATCGGGAAGAGGCAAAACGGTGAATGTTGTTATTGCGTCAGACATACACGGAGACGCGGAGAGCGCACAGAAGCTGTGCGACGAATTTGAGTGCTTACATGCAGACAAGCTTCTGCTTCTGGGAGATATTCTGTACCACGGTCCGAGAAACGATCTGCCCGACGGATACGCACCGAAGAAGGTGATATCTGTTCTTAAC
>JBJDZF010000320.1:0-2700 GCA_051867855.1 Eubacteriales bacterium | reverse complement strand
TCCCCTCCTCGGTTATAGTTTCTCCGATTTTATTCTTTGAATATTTTGCGGGAGTTATGTTAGAAATATATACCGAAAAATTTCCGCGGCAAATACCGCGGAAGGATAAGTGCAGAGTTATTTTGAAAGCTCTTTGACGATCTTGCTCATTTCGCCGAGCTTTGAGTCCGTGTCAAGCATAAGGCGTATCTGATTCCTCGCTCTGACAAGGTTGTGCTCCGGGTATTTTATGCCGAAATATTTATCGCCGTCGATGTAGTCGCTCATGAAGCGCAGGGCAAGCTCATATGTGAGTATAAACACCGATATGGGGAGCAATTCTTTTTCCCTCGGAGTTATGGAATTTGCAATTCCGGTAAGAAATCCGTCGGTATATTCGTAAAAAAGCCCGAGGTCGAGCGAGACATGAGAGAGCTCAGGGTCGTCCTCCGCCGCCGTGTTGGCTGCAAATCGCACGCTGTCGCCGAAGTCGTAGAGAAGAGAACCCGGCATAATAGTGTCAAGGTCAATGACGCAGATGCCTTTTCCGGTCGCATTGTCGATAAGCACATTATTGAGCTTCGTGTCGTTGTGCGTGACTCTTGTCGGAATATCGCCGTTTTTGAGCGCGTCGGTTATAATGGAAGCGCGTGCGGAAAAGGACGACAGAATTGCGATCTCGTCTTTAACATTTTCAGCTCTTCCGGAAAGATCGTCTGAAACGGAGCGCAGGAAAACCTTATATCTGTTTTCGGTGTTATGGAAATCGGGTATGGATTCATAAAGCTCCTGTGTCGGATAGTCCGCAAGGGAGCGCTGAAATTCTCCGAAGGTGCGTGCCGCCTCAAAGAGTACGCCCTCCTTTTGGGCAGAATCGTATGCCGTAACATTGTCTATGTATTTGTACATACGCCAGCAACCGCCCTCGTCATCGCGGAACAGATAGTTGTTTTCGGATACGGCGAGAAGATTTATAGTCTCACGCTCGGGGTTGCCGCCCCTTTGAATGATCCTTGCCTTCAGAAATTCCGTAATTCCCGAATAGTTTTTCATCAGAGCGTCGGGGTTCTTAAAGACGTTGGTGTTTATTTGCTGGAGTACATAGGCTCCCGTGTCGAAATACACTCTGCAGGTCTTGTTTATCAGTCCTTTCGAGCACTCTTTCGAGTCGAGCAGTGTGCCGTCGATATGAAACGCACGGCAGATCGCTTCTATTTTTGATTGCTGCATAATTTATACAATAACCTTTCGCTGAAAATTTGTTATCGCAGTAGGAGGAACACGTATAATCAGATTGGAAGGCATAAAGTATTTGCCGAAAGACATACAGTATACCCCTATTGTACCACTAACGGTGACAAAAATCAATGACTTTTTGTTCGTCGCGAGGTTCTTTTATCCAAAGCTATGTACAAATTATTTTTTTTATGGTATAATAATTGCGTATATTATGTATTTTATGTATCATTGTGTTGAAAGGCTTTGAAATAATGGACGGCAGGAAACGCGATTTTTATAAAAAAGGCGAAAAATACACCTCTGAACGTGCGTACTCCGGCGGCGTGCGCACTGACGGCGGGACGGATAACAAAATCGATGAGGGGCTTGTCATAGGCAGAAACGCAGTGCGCGAGCTGTTGAAGTCAGGCAGGGATATAGACAAGATATTCGTTCAGCGCGGCGACAGAGAGGGCTCGGTTATCGTACTCACGGCAGAGGCGGCGCAGAGGCATATCCCGCTTGTCGAGGTGGATAAGGCAAAGCTCGACCTAATGAGCGGCGGCGCGCACCATCAGGGGATAGTCGCAATGGCGGCGGAAAAGCAATATTCCACGGTCGAGGAGATACTTGACATCGCCTCCGGAAGAGGTGAAAAGCCTCTGATAGTCATAGCCGACGGAGTTACCGACCCGTATAACCTCGGTGCGATGATAAGATGCGCAGATGCCGCGGGCGCTCACGGTGTCATAATACCGAAGCGACGCGCCTCGGGACTTACGCCTGCCGTCACCAAATCATCCGCAGGCGCGATAGAGCATATTGCAGTCGCCAGGGTCGCCAATATTGCGCAGGTGCTCGAGGATCTCAAGAAAAAAGGACTCTGGATATTTTCCGCAGAAGCGGGAGGTACTCCTTATTATGAAACTGATTTCGGGTGCGCGGCTGCCATCGTGTTCGGAAGCGAGGGCGAAGGAGTTTCCCGCATTGTAAAGGAAAGATCCGATTTTATAACATCTATACCGATGTACGGAAAAGTCAATTCGCTCAACGTGTCCACGGCGGCGGCAGTCATTCTTTCGGAAGCGGCGCGCCAGCAGAGAGCGGTAAAACATACGTAAGTGTTTATCTGTATACGCTCTTGAAGACCCTGCTTTGCAATCCGCTCGGGGTATACCGCGTTTTCCGTATTACGGGTAGTTGATACCGAAGTGTCGGGAGGGCATATGAGTAAAGAAAATAATATCGACGATATTATCAGGCTTCTCAAAAGTTCGGTTGAGAAGCCGCAAAACGGTGCAAATGATCCTCGCGGGAGCAAGACTGCCCTTATGAATAAAGGCGAGGAGATCGGTACCGACGAGCTGAAAGAAAAGCTGAAGGAGCGTTTTCTCTCCGATTCCGACGGCACACAGAGCGGTGGCGCGGACAGTTATCCGAAGGACGGGGATTGTGTTTCGGATACAGACGAATATCCTCTCGACGAGGATTTTATTGCCGATG
>JBJDZF010000319.1:0-11785 GCA_051867855.1 Eubacteriales bacterium | reverse complement strand
CTCTGTCTCCTCTGTCTCATCTGTATTATCGATGTTGGTCGTTACATGGTTCTCTGATGTCGGATCCTCCGTCTGCCCGGTGTTTTCCGCGTTCCGGCATGAGGAAATCAACATTGAAGCAAGCATTAAAAGCGCCGTTGCCGACAGCAATAATCTTCTTGTTTTTCTCAAATCTTCTCTCCTTTTCATATCTTTATACTCTACGTACGTTGCCTCGGTTGCGCTTTTCAGAGCAACGTATCACCGTCCGAAATATCCCCAAACCGTCTGTTGACTTTAAAAAAAACTTATGCTAAAATAATCGCAGAATCATAAACAGGGGAGTTATTTATTATGTCGGAAATACCAATGGATACCCGAACGTTTAATAACATAGAACTCATATCGGTCCAGCGCTCAAGTTACAACAATACCCCTTACCACAGGCACAATTTTCTCGAGATGAGCTACGTAACAAGCGGAAGTGCCGTTCATTAT
Organism: Eubacteriales bacterium; assembly: GCA_051867855.1. Classification (GTDB taxonomy): domain Bacteria; phylum Bacillota; class Clostridia; order Oscillospirales; family CAG-272; genus HGM12713. Next base: position 11,308 of record JBJDZF010000319.1, on the reverse strand, counting down.
TTCAACAATGAATCCGTCACCGTGAAAAAGGGAGATTATTTTGCAGTCAACTACGAAGAAATTCACAAATTCTCGCCAAACGGAGACGATAATTTTGAAGTGATAAATATCCTTTTCAAACCCGAATTCATAGATCCCTCGCTCAAGGACTGCCGAGGCTTTCCGGATCTTGTGGCAAACGCAAGCATTAATTTCAATTATTTCACTCTCAAGACCCAGCCCACAAGCGTCATATATCATGATAAAGACGATACGGTGCTCGCGATCTTCAGCAATATGCTGTATGAATATCAGCAAAAAAATATAAAATACCAGGAGCTGATCCGTTGCTATCTCACAGAGCTTATCATTATAACTCTTCGCCAGATAAGTAAGAACGTCAATACCATGGAGAACTCCGACAAAGCGCTCAACAGACTTCTGGATTATGTAAACCAAAACTATATGCATAACATAAAGCTGAAGGATATCAGCGACGAGCTCGGCTACACCCCATCGTACCTTTCATCGATGTTTACGAGCAAACTCGGAATTCCTTTCAGCAAGTATCTGCAAAACATACGCCTGGCTCATGCCTGCGATCTGCTTGCAAACACACAGGATACCATAGAAACTATTGCCGGGAAATGCAGCTACACCGACATCAAATTCTTCCGACGGGTATTTAAATGTAAGTTGAATATGTCTCCTTCCGAGTTTCGGAAAATGTCGCACAACTGCAGCATTTTATAAGCTCAAAGGCATATGGAATCCACACATCCGAAAGCAATAACCGATCCACGTGATCGCGAAAATATTATATCATTTGCCATATAGCATTTCAACCCCCTTTTATTTGATAAAAGGGGGTTGATTATTAGATTTGGATTGTTAATTTATTTTGATTATAACGTTTTTGGAATGGATAAATTGTGCATAATTACCGTACAGTCACATCCACTCCGATATTTTCCTGTTTTCACTGATCTCATTATTTGCGTTGCATATTGCTATTATCGGTAAAATCCTCAAGCCAGTTAAGGGCAAGATCAAACCAACACTGAACATGAGGCTCATATCTTTCCGCACTCTGCGACCATGTCTCCTTTGTGGCAAGTGAGAGTCCGTGTCTTCCGTACGGAAAAATATGCGCTTCAAACGGCACCTTATGCTTTGCAAGTGCCTGTATATAAAGTATGGTATTCTCAACAGGAACGCATGTATCGGTAAAGGTATGCCAGATAAACACCGGGGATGTGTTTTCATCAACATGCAGCTCCAGAGAAAAAGGTGCTCTTTCCTCCCCGGGCGCATGCGGATTTCCGCAAAGAGCGTCAAACGAGCCCTTGTGCGCATATTCGCCCGCCGATATTACCGGATAACAAAGAATAGTACCCGTAGGCTTGTTTATTGCCTCAGGCAGACCGCACCTGCCTATTCCGACCGCATTGCGTACAATTTCGCTGTTCCACAGGACCCCGGAAGAAGCCGCAAGATGACCTCCCGCAGAAAAACCGATAACAAATATCAGCTTCGGATTAATATGAAATGCCGCAGCATTCTGTCTGATATATGTAATAGCAAGCGAAAGCTGAATGATGGGCGCAAAATTCGCCGCATTCGGGGCAACGGAATAATGAAGAATAAATACATTGAAGCCTTCCGCAAAGAATTTCTTTGCAATCGGCTCCGCCTCGCGAGGTGAGAGAAATTCATAGCCCCCTCCCGGACATACTATCATCGCCTTTCTCGGCGGCATTTTCATAACAGGCTCGTCCTCGCTTATATAGGCGGTAAGATATACGTCGGGGTATTTTTCCGAATATACAATTTTCCGATATTCCATGGTAATCTCCATGCCGCCGGTGGCGGCATGGAGATTAATATGACACACCGGAAGATTTGCAAGCTGTGGTTGTGGAATATATTTACTCTTATGACGAAGAAAACCCGCACAGATAATTGAACATGAAAGCTCCGGCCCAGCTTGAGTCGGAGTTCATTTTTTGCTGATTATATAGAGAAAGATCCCAACTATTCGACTCCGTGTTATACGGGTTCAAAAGTTGGGATCTGATCAAATCACTTCACAAAAGTAAATTTTTCCCATGGAATGTTAACGGATTTCTTTTCAGTAAGAATTTCATCCACATGCATCAGAAGCGGGAAATCATTGATGTTGAGAATGCCGTTTTCCGCGCATTTTCGAACCGCTCTTGCGACGCGAACCGCCACTACGAGGGACTCCAACGTAACTCCGTTCAGCTCGGCCTTTGCCTCGTCGATGTCCAAGCCGCGCCCGAGAAGAATGCCTACGAGCCGTGTCCTTCCACCATAAACCGTTACATAGAGGTCTCCAACACCTACTGCGAGATTATCCAACGTTCCTGCGCCCTGATATTCCAGCAAACGCGCCATTTCCTTCACACTCTGTCCGAAAACTGCAGCTTGCGAGTTGAAGTGAAGTTCGCTGTCCGGTCCGAACGATTTCTGGTTTATGCCGATCGTCAGTGCAATGCCAAGCGCGTAACCGTTTTTCAGAGCCACTGCACTCTCAATTCCCACCACGTCGGTTGAAAGACTGATGTGATAGTAGTCGGTCTGCATTATGCTTTTCAGTTTTTTCAGAATCTCCATGTCCTTACCGCAGAACGCAACCTCGGTCTGATCGTGCGCGACCAACTCATAGCTGGTACACGGACCACCGATGGCGTTCAGCGAGAGTTTACTTCCAATAGTATCGAGTTTCTTCTGCCAAACCTCCGGGTACGTCAGAAGTCTTCCCTCGGGTGTGTCCCACAAACCCTTGGTCACGCTCAATACCGGTATGTTTTCCGGGATCTGCGGAAGAACGAAATCGCCGAACCAGTCCACACCGAAACTGGAAACGCCGCCAATGATCATATCCGCTCCTTCCACCGCCTCTTTCATCTCTTCAATTTGATAGTATTTCACGCCAGCCGGAAAATCCTTATTGAATTTTGGATGACGGCCTGTCTTTCGAGATGCCTCGATAATATCACGGTCGAGGTGGGTTCCAACCAGGCGAACCTCATTTCCGTTTTCCCTTGCCGGAAATGCCAGAGCAGAGCCCATCATTCCCGCACCGATAATTGTTACGATTGACATTGATCAATACCTTCTTTCCGATTTATATGTTTTTGTAATTCAGTTGTGAAGTCCTTTAGCGCGCAAATAATCTATTGCCCATGCCGGGTCGTTGGAGGTAAACAGCATCGCACCGCGCTCGATTGCGGCATCGTAAAGCTCCGACGAATCGACCGCATAGTATACCCACGGTTCCACACCATAGGATTTACAGAAACGGAATTTACCCGCATCAACCACCGGCTCAGTCTTGCTTCCGAACAGGCAGACACAGTATGCGTAATCATAAACAAAGCGTTTTTGATTGCGCCCCATCCGCTCTTGCGGAGAATAGGCGTGTATGCGCACCCGTTCGCCGTAGTTTTCCGCCAACCACTCGTTCAGCTCACCGCTCCATGTATTGATCACGCTACGATCGGTAATGCCGTATTCATCCATCATTGCAATGGCTTTTTGGGCTGATTCATATGAAAAATCTCCGGAATCTGCCGGATAATCTTTCAGCTCAATATTGAACAACATCTCCGGCATTGTACGGAAATATTCCAGAAACTCCCGGAATTTCGGAATCTTTTCGCCTGCAAATTGAGGAGCTTTCCACCCTCCGGCATCCAGCTCCATTAGCTCTGCCAGTGATTTTTCGCGTACAAGCCCGGTGCCGTTTGTTGTGCGATCCACAGTATGATCGTGTATCAGCACAAGCTCGCCGTCCCGTGTCATATGAACATCCGTTTCCACCATGTCCGGTATCAGGGACGCCGCGGATCGAAAAGAGACCATGGTGTTTTCCGGATAATATTTCGCATTCCCCCTGTGGGCAGCTACCGGAACTTTATTCTTATATCGTAGTTTCATTGTGCTTCCTTTCCGATTATTTTGCAATCAGGAGATGAAAAATACTTGCTTATTTTCGCCCAATATGCTATAATAATTTCGGTAACAAAATCGCATATTATGTTCATATTATACATGAATCAGCATTAAAAAACAATATATATTTAGTATAATTGTAGTTTCTCATTTTTAGAGACGAAAAGCACTATTTTTCTCCAAAAAATATCAAATTATGTGTAAATGAAATAAAAACACGGGAGGAAATATCACATGAGCCAATTGGAACGACACCAGCAAATACTGAAATATTTAGAAAGAAAACAATCCGCTACCATTCGGGAGCTTGCCAAAGAGGTGTTTGCCAGCGAAAATTCTATCCGGCGTGATATTGAAGTGTTGGAACAAAAAGGCTATGTGATGCATATCTACGGCGGGGTGATGCTTGCTCACCCGCAAAACAATATTGTTCCACTCGACAGGCGGGACAGCGAAAACTCTGCCAATAAAGATCTGATCGCGCAAAAGGCTGCCGGCATCATCCACAACGGGGATACCATCATGATGGATTCTTCCTCCACCGTGCGCAGAATTATTAAATATATTGGTTCTGTGAAGAATATCCGCATTATTACCAACAATCAGCGGCTGTTTAATGAAGCCGAATTGATACACGGGCAACTATATTGTACAGGGGGATACTTTAACGGCAAGAATCACAATTTCTCCGGCTCGGCTGCTGAAGCCTATATTCGTTCGGTTACTGCGGATATTGTTTTTTTCTCAAGTCAGGGTGTTTCGGATACGGGGGAAATCAGCGATGTGTCAGAGGAAGAGACATCTTTGCGGCGCGTGATGCTGTCACGTGCGAAAAGGAGATATTTTCTGTGCGATTCCAGTAAGTTTGGGAAATCATTCATGTTCACCTTGTGTAACATCGCCGAGCTCAGCGGCGTGATCTGTGATAAACCGGAAATGTTGGATGGAGCAATATAAAACTGAACTCCGATGCTTTGAAATTTGAATATTCAGATCAAAACAGCCCCCACAAGGAACCCGAAGAGTTCTAATTGTGGGGGCTGTTCTGAAATAATTGCAGTCATAAACCCAAAACAGATTTTCCCGATCTCCGGAGTACAAAGTTTTTCATAACAATAGGTATAAGAGCAAGTCGGATCATTTCCCTAACCGTTGTGTCTTTTCCATTCGGACTCGAAGGTTATTCCGCTTTCCCTTTTTTTGCTATCGCCATGCCGGTAACGCTTATCAACAGAATAGGCAACACGCCGATCGCGGTTGAAGCACATCCTTTATCCGCTTCTTTATCGCCGCCATCGGACGTGAGCTCCGTGTTGGTGCCATTCGGTGTCTCCTGAACTTCGGTGGCTATGGTAGTGGATGGATTCTGACCGGGTCTGTCATTGCTTTCGGCATTCCCACTGTTTTCGGTATTATTTTCCCCGGCATCCGAATTATCATCACCCGACGTTTCGTTACCGGTGTTATCGTCTCCGGGGTCATCCTCACCTGAAGCAGGCGCGAGTCTGATCGAAAAATCCTCATCAAAAAGTTCGGACACATACTCTCGCAGTTCTTGCGGAACTGCTTTCACCGGGACAGACGATAAGTCGAAGAGCTTATATATGCGGGCAAGACCCAAGAGCTGACCATAGGTATTGACCGCAATAATGGCGGGCGCACCGTCGAACCACGAAAGATCTGCCATTCCGTAGGTTGTGAGAGCAACATCAGCGGCATCGGTGAGCACAGGATACATTCCTTCGCGCGCTGTCCATGTATCGCCGGATATGGCTGCCGGAACAATTGCCTTACCGTTTTCCCATGTGATCAGAGCCACGCGCAGATGACTCAGTGAATCCGCTGCAGTAGCAGTAATCGTCTGCTCTTCTCCGTTGATATTTACAGTGTAAACAACAGGACCCGCATCAGTTCTGCCGAGGATCGGGGTGTCCGAAAGCGATGCACAATCGGTAAATGTCAGATTACCCTTATTACCCTCGACTTTGTTTGCCGCAAGACCTACCCAAGAAACAGAGGTTGCCACGCTGTCCACACTGTCGTAGGTGTTTTGGCTAATTCCCGTGTTGAGACAACGGGTAAAGGTGATCGCTTTCCCATTGGCATCGGTATCGTAGCGACCGATAAAAGCACCTATCTGCGTGGCACCGCCATTCACGATCCCGTCAAATTGGCAATCCGTAAATGTTACAGTCCGATTGGCTTCAACACACCCTATCATACCGCCGGTATGCTTACAATTGCTGGTAATGGTTGAGGAAACATAGCATTTCTCCAATGTCACTCCATTTCCCGGAACAGCACCAACGATTCCGCCCAGCTTCACACCTTTGGAGTATTTACTTTTGGAAGTAATGTCGCCGATCACGGTGCAAGAGGTAAATGTAACGGTATCGTCAGGCTGTCCGAGAATTCCACCGATGTAGTTAGAATCGGTCCCGTTCACTGTGATGGAACCCGTCACGGTGCAAAACTCAAAACTGGTATTCTTTGCATAACCGGTAATTCCGCCGATCTGTTTTGCGTCCGCATTATTTGTTGTGATGCTGCCGGAAAATGTGCAGTTTCGGAAAACGGTTCCTTCCACATTGCTGTAAGCAACAATGCCGCCCACCCACTTTTCTCCGGAGGAAGTAATAACAGCGTCGGATTTCAGATTCTCGTAAACACAAACACCGTATCTTTCATAGCCCACAAAGGAGCCTACAGTGTTGCTGTCGGATGTAACAGAGGCTTTTTCAAGCGTTATGTTTTTGATTCCACCGTAGCCCATTGAACCTACCAAGCCCACATTGCCGAAGGTTGCATTGATGCTCATACCCTTGATAATGACAGAAGCACCTTCCTTGTAGTCTTTCATTCCAACCAATGTACCGCCAAAACCGATATTGTTAGATTTCCCGATCGGTGTCCATTCATTTGCAGAAATATCGATATCAACGGTGATGTAAAATGTATATCCATAGTAAGAGCTGACATTTCCGGATGTATATCCCGTAGGCTGCGGAAGATTCTTTGAATTTTGCGTATCATTACTGTTCACAACAGAAGCCAAGCCCGCAAGCTCTGCGGCAGATGTAATGTAATAAGCGTTTTCTTCATTGGGAACACTCTCCCAATCCGTGTCTGTGCTACCGTCCCATATGCTGAAGTTATCATCCGCTTCTCCATTAGCTGCTGCAAAAGCCGGAATCAAGAGAGAAACAAAACACGTGGCAATTATTAAGCAGACAAGAACCATGGATAGAGCCTTACGAACCTTCATTTTTGTCATTGTTTTTCTCCATTCTTATAATATTTTTTGATCACTGATAAACGCAAGGGAACTTATTTGGTTGCCGAGAAGTGCTCCGAAACATACTTTGAGAGTTTCCAAACCTCCTGTGTCCAGAACATCCGATAACCCTCATTATACAACTTATTCCATCGGGCTTCGGTTTCGTCAAGATTCCCATTGCCGTAAGAGTTGATGACATCTTTCGGCCATATAGGACTGACCAATTTGTGACCGCTCTCACAGAGATATGCCTCGCACTTGGCAACATATGCGGCAAATTCGGCATCCCCGGAAACCTTTGACGCCCATGTTTTCATCAGGTCGAGACCGTAATAATGAAAGAAGCATTCCAAAGAATCAGTGGCCTTCGCCATCTCAAACAGTTTGTTGTTTGAAATCGTTCCGCTCTTGTCATCGACCTGTATAAAGACTCTGCCGTCACATAGAAGCAATGCCTCGTACAGTGTGGGAATCTTGTATGATGTCACATTTCCGTGCACATCCTTCAGAGAAAGCTCACGGAGCTCCTCATAGGTCCAATCGGACACTACAGAGGAATCCGGCAGTCCGTTCTTGCCGCGCATCGACGACACATTAGTCATACGCGTAAGGGTATTGTCGTGCATCAGAACGGCAACGCCGTCCCTTGTCGCCTGTACATCCACCTCCACCGCATCAGCGCCGGCGAGAATGGCGCTTGCGAGGGCTTCGATCGAGTTTTCCGGATAGTTTTCGAGATCGCCGCGGTGTGCCTTGATGGTGACTCTGCCGTTCGTGCTGTCCTTCGGGAAAGTTACAGCATAGGTCTTTTCGTCAAAATCCATCATCCACGCGGGCGTTGTGAACTCATCCTTCCACGACGGGGTGAACAGTGAGAGATCCTCAACAATGGGGTTAAAAACCGATTCATCAAACTTCTCGGTCAACACATACCCGTCCGTGAACTGCATACTTCCATCCTTGAGCATGGACAGGAACTTTTCGGCGCACCAGTTCAGCGCGGCAGAACTTCCGCCGGTAAGATAGATCTTCATTCCGCCGACTGTGATCCTGTAATCGAAAAAGTTCAGGTCCATGAGGGCACTGTCTGCGGTCCGAACCGTGTTCCCGACCAAAATCTCCATTGTTGCCTCGGAATACGAATCCGCAAGCAATGTCATGGACTTTCCGGTCAGTGTGAGAATTTCGTTTTTCAGCGCGGTTGCGATCTGCAGTTCGTCATTCGTATCCTCTGCCACGTAAGCGATACTGTAAGAACTGAAAACAGTATACATCGGGCTTCCCGCAGGGAAAAGATCCTCGAGATATTCGTGCGAGTAGTGAAAATCCCTTTCAATACCGAGGCTTTGCGAGTCCAAGCAACCGAGAAAATACCCCAGCGCGCGGAGCACAGCTTCATCGCACCCGCCGTAAACGACGACTTTGTTGCCGATTTGAACAACTGCGTATGCCAATGCGGAATTAAGCGTTTCTTTGACCTCTGCTGTTTCCGCACGGTTGGTGTTTCCAATGAGAATTTCTTTGTCATCCGTTCGAAGGTTGACCATTTCATCGGTGGTCGCAACCCAGTCACTCGTACTTTTGAGTGTAACGCCGTACCGAGTTTTGATCTCATTCACAGCATCCTGAACCGACCCACGCAAGGTACTGTCCGCCGTCATCGGATAGATGAATGTGTAATCCGAAAGATCGCAAAGCACCTCGCCTTCGACATTACTGTCGGTTTCGGGATCCATGGAAACACCGTTTTTGTTATTGCAGGCAACCAGCGAGACGAGCATGGCAACCAACAAAACGATGGATAATATTTTTTTCATGCCCTGCCCTCCTTTAATCCAGATCCATGTTCAAAAGCGTTTGCCCCACATTAAACATGAACTGTGCCGCTTCCTTTTTCAGATAATCCGGGAAGCGGACAAGAAAGCCGTCCGCCTCATAGGTAAAGTTGCCTTTGTAACCGATGTCACGGAGTGCGCGCATTATCTCTTTCCAGTCAATCTTGCCAAATCCGCAGATCTGGTGTTGATCGCTGATGTAATCGTTGTCGCAGATGTGTAGCGCGCTCAGGCGATCCGCACCGAGACGACGGATAGAATTCTGTGCTTCCTGACCGTAGATCAGACCTACATGTCCCACATCGAGACAGCCTGTGATGTATTCGCTGTCCAACTCATCAATGTATCGAATGTGCTCCTCCACGTCAGAACAGACGTCCGGCACAATGAATTTGCGTTTGGCATCCTTTTGAAACATATTTTCAATGGCAAGCCTGACACCGTACTCTTTGCAATACGGGATCAAACTGCGGAAATACCGGAAATTAATCTCCCGGATCTCATCGGCATGACCTTCATACACCATGTGATGGATCGGATGAATGACCACGATGGAAGAGCCGAGAATCGCCGAGATCTCAATTGATCGCACCACGCTTGCAAAGATCGGGCTCTCGGTCATGGTATCATCCAAAGGAAGCAATTTCCAATCCAAATGAAAGGCAGCGTGCGTCTGTCCGATGCGGACCTGCCGGCTATTGGCATATTTCCGGATTTCTTCGGCCAAATTCCGGTAGCTGTCCACGCTGAAATAATTTCTTTCATTGCCCACATCGCTCAAGGTGTAGTCGATGACGCGGTAGCCAACATCCGAAAGAATGTCAATCGCCTTTTGGTATCCGAATGTACTGTCCAAATTTGCGGTTTGTGTTGAAAGTTCCATATGTCTCCTTCTTTTCAAGACACGATTTAAATCAGGAGTTAAGCAACTGATCGAGCTTCTGTTTGTAAGTCGCACCTCTGCTGGTCCAGTCGTTAGTCCAATTGTTGGATGTCGAGGTTGCCAGCATTCTGCGGAAAATCTGATGCGGGCTTCCAATAACAGGCCCGTAGACAAAACCGATATTGTAGTCGATACTGTCGTGAATCAAATCAAGCATGGTGATAGAGATGTGGTCACGAGCTGAGTGTCCCTTCAAAAGAACATCGTAGTACGCATATGTTGTCGTCTCATAGGAAAGAGAACCTGTCAGCTCCATAACTGCGCCAATCATATCTAATTTATCCGAGCTTTTGGATACAATAAATGTGGAATAAACATCCGAAAGAGAGGTGCCGTAATGTCTCTGCTCCGCATCCAACATCGGATACGGAATGATACCGTAATCGTCTGCCATATTTCTGAAATCGACCGCCCACTCAAAGCCGCCGTGTGTGAAGACGGCATGATTACTCGTAAAGAAATTCACCGAACTCACTTTATCAGGTGTCAGATAGGTGCGGTTATCCTCATAGCAAAGCGCGTGCAGTTTTTCAATAGCAGTGATCATGCGGTCATTGTTCAACGCAACCGTATAATCGCCATAGGAATCCTGCGTCACGATCGGAATATCAAAGGCTGCAAAATAGTTGTCTGCAATCGTCTTCAGATAGAAATTGCACCCGTACAGATCAGCTTCGGAGGATACCATTCCGTCGCCGTCCATATCCTTTGAAAGCATGCTCGAGAGTCCCAACAGGCGCTCAATGGTCCATTGGTAATCCAAAACCTCCCGGTACAGCTCCTCGGAGGAAATGACGCCAGAAAGATCCAACAGCGCCTTATTGAAATACATACACAGCGCCTTTCCGACAGCCAGATTGGATGCGTCTCCGGAGATGAAATACAGATTGCCGTTAACGGTCAAGCTATCTGCCATTCCGGAACGGGAACCCCACCAAACCTTATCCAGGCTGACATACGGAACATCCCACCAGTTTTGCAGCAAACCTTCCAAAGCCAGAGTTGGTGCCTGGTATGCGCCCGGAACGGCAACATCAAAACTGTTCATGTTGCTCTGAATATCATTCCTCACGACAGTGACCATATTCGCTTCCTCTACTGAGTCATATACAAAGCGAACCCCCAGCCGGCTCTCAATAGAGAGCTGTCTGTTGTATACGGCTCTATCCAGAGTTGTGCTCTCTTCTGAAAGTGAGTCGATCTGAAATTCTTGCAACGCGCCTTTTCGGTCAGAACGTAGCAGATATTTGAAATCAGAATTATTGAAGTACAGATCATCTGGAAGCTCACTGATCT
>JBJDZF010000318.1:0-11802 GCA_051867855.1 Eubacteriales bacterium | reverse complement strand
AACATCTTCTCTAAATTTTTCAAACCTATAGAGGTAGTTTTTTCTTTTTCATATTCCTTTTGAATATCAATAGAATCAAATTTTTCTTCAAAATTATATTTAATACCTTCTTCTTTAAAAAGATATTTTATAACTGTAAAATCATTATTTCCTGAAAAAGTAACAATAGCTTTCTTGCCCTTTGCCCTCATCCTTTCAAAATATTTCTCTGCGAACTGCGCCGCCATATATACATGAGAATTCTCGACATAGGTAACTTTTGAATAATCAGTCGTGTCGCACTTGACGACATTTCCGTCGTAAAGCGCGCTTGAACTTCCCTCGCAAAGAGCTACACTGTCTCCCATACGGGCGATAAGCGCTTGAATAAGTTTATGATCGCCGGCATCTGCCGCCGAAAGACTCGATATCTGCTTCTCTACCCACGAACCGTACGTACCGTACATTTTTTTAGCGACCGATACTGATCTTTCAAGCAGCTCTCCCTTAGGAATCAGATCGGCGTTGCCAGAAAGATTTTTCGAGCTATCCCACTCAAACTGCTCGCCCTCAGATCCGGCTACCGTGTCAACGAAGCTTACCAGCGCGACCATAAGACCGAATCTGTCGTTTGAGGCGATGACCATTCTATCGTCTATCACTCCCGCGATGTAGTCTCCCGTTTTAGAGAGATATCCATCTATCTCCTGAAAGGAGGATCTGGCGACATTGCCGAAAAGTATTTCGTTATCGGCACTCTTGCTGTCGGGGGTGGGGGTTACGTTCAGTCCGCATTTCTCCTTAATATAAGCGGCAACACTGTTAGCCAGAATTCTCTGATCGTTGTTCGTAGCGTCGTAAACCAATCCGTAGCTTGCCGACGGGCTTTTATTAATAGTCATTTTGCTTTCTATCTCCTTATCATCGTAAAGATACGTGGCTGCTGACAGACTCCATTCCTTGGATTGTGCCGTATTTAAAATATTTTGTGTAAGGTATCTGTTTAGCAACATATATCCCGTAATATCTCGCGCGTATAGAACTATATTCCCCTCCTCAATGCTTACGTAGAAGGAGTTATCGGGTACGCTTTCTTGAAGCTCTGCCGAACGCTCGTCACCGACGTCGCCCACCGATATTTTCTTTACATCAGCAGAAGCGGTAGCCGAGTCCCTGACAGGGAGCATTACCCCCGTTTTGTTAAATACAGACTGTTGTATCGAATACGCCAAGCTTTTCAGATTGAGATCGGTAACATTAACGACGATAACGTAATCGCTCTTTCCGTCAGAAACTACCTCAAATTCCGTCGCACCCACAACCGTCTCTCCTCCGGCGTTTGAGGAGGTCTCCTCGTGCCCCCCTTTGTTGCCGTTGCAGGAAACCAAGGAAAGCAACAAAAGAATACATATCAACCTTACTGCAAATTTTTTCATAGATACGAAAATTCCTTTTCCATTGAGTTTTAGGGTTGTTACGATTCCACGTCGTAAAATCGAACAACCCTAAAAAGTCAATTATTACCCGCGTTTGCGCCTTCGGAGCAAGGTGCCCGAAGCTACGGCAACACTTACTATCGCTATAATCCCACAAAATGTGACCGAAGACGAGCACCCGCTCTTCTTTTCTTCTTCCACGGTGGTTTCTTCTGCTACTGTGGTCTGCTCCGCACCGTCAGTAGCGGCAGGAGTCGTTGTAGCAGCGGGAGTAGTCGTATCGGCGGGAGTACTTGATGACTCCTCCTTTTTTGTGTCACTTGTATCAGAAGGTTCGGACTCAAATACCAAAGCCTTGTTGTATATCTTTACGTCATCGAGATCGATTATTCCGCCGCGATCCTGACTTATGGTTTGAGCGCCTATACTCTTACCAAAGGATATGTATCCCGCCTCGGAGAACAGAGAATCAACGTCTGTCCAGGTGGTGCTGTTGGTGGCGTAATTCGCGCCATCGTCATAGGATACGTAAGAGGTGTATTCAAGACCGCCGTTCTCTGTGTCGTGTTTAAGCGTCAATGCCAGAGTTACGTTATCAACTCCAAGGTATACAGTTCCATCCTTTATCTTGTGATGGTGATCGGAGCTTCTGTACATATCGGCGGTAGCTCTCGCCTCGATTGCCACGCTGGGATTACCCTTTGCATTGAGTGAAAAGCAACGTGTGACCTTACCGATATCTATAATATCGACGAAGCTCGTGGGAGATCCGCTGAGCTTAAACTTCAAAACCACTGTCATCTCGGAAGCAGTATTTATTATATCGCCGCCCATATCGGAGTCAAATGTGCAAGCAAGATAGTTATCCTTTTCCTTGGCGATGTGAGCCACGCCGTCAGATATGTAGGTAAGGTCGTTCGCACCGTCCTTAGTGCTGTAGAGCGAAAGATTCTCGCTTGTCGTACCGCCGGTTGCCTTGTCGCGAAGCTGCTCCTCAAGAGTATCTCCCTCAAAATCGTAGTGTACTATGAGATTTGCGCTGTCATCGTTGGTATTATCGGAAAAGCCCGATATAATCGCCATCGACGCTATCATAAAGATCGCGCACAAAACAGATATAATTTTTTTCATAATTATCACCCATTCGTTATATTTCCCATTCGTCTATGAGGTGTCCGTTCTTATCGTCGGACTCGACGCTAAGCATTATGAGATCCCCCGCTTTGATCAGTTTTATCATGACGTCGGGAGCTTTATATGTTTTTTTCATTTTTAATCTCTCCTTTCCACCATTACGACAACGAAGTTGTATCAATAGTAAAGGTCTTTGAAGTCCCTTCTACCGTATCTGTTCCGATGACATAATATGGAGTTACCGAAAATTCTATTGAGCCAACGTCGTCGGGGATATTCAGAATAGTCAGCGCGTACAGGTAAGATCCGTTTCCTCTTACAAGGCTCGGGGTATACTCCAGCAGATCCCCGTCAGAGCTGCCGAGCAACTTTTCGAAAACCTTCGTACCGCTCTTATCCCAACTTTGAGTTCCGCCCGTATAAGTAGCGGTAACCTTAAAGCCTATCTTGTCGTAATGCGATCCCTCTATGCTTCCTACGAAACGTATATCAAACTTATTGTCCTTTATCGCAGATGTCTGATATCCGTAGAAGTCAGCCCCGGGAGCCATAAGAGGAATTAACGCCTTGGAGTTTGCAACGTTAAGCGTTGTATTGTATATTCTGAAATCGTCAATCTCAAAATCGGTTATGGTATTCTGGTTGATTCCCGTGGAAATGCACTTGCCAAGTGCCAACCACTCAACGTATTTCAAGGTATCTTTAGTAGCCAAGATCATATTGCTTCCAAGCTTTGCGACCGTCTTTCCTCCGTCCAAGGAGTAATGAGTCGAAATAGTCGCTTCTCCCGCTGCCGTAACGGTAACGCTCGCCACCATTATTACATGCTTTTCTGTACGGTTTATAGCAAGACTTGAGTTGCTACCCGAGAAAGATTGCGTCACTCTGCCTGCTGATTGGGCAAAATTCGTTCCATCAAATCCTGTTGAGGGCATAACCACTCCCGTACTCGAATGAGTTCCGTTAGTAAACGGACGGCTTACTGACAAAGAAAAGCTATTGTTGATATCTACGAGGTACTTTGCCGACTTGTTCGTATCGTTATAGGCAGGGTCACAGTCCATCTTAAACGAGATCGCAACGGTAAAGTTCGCTCCGCCCGCACTATTGCGCAGATTTCTCACATCTGTTCCCGCGCCGTTCTCAACGTCTGCGTCCTCAAACATACACGCGAGATAGTTGCCTGCCTCCTGAGCGATAAAGGCAGAGCCGTTCTTCACCTCGGTCCCGTCCGTACCGTAAACGGTAAGGTTTTCCTTGCTGACTCCCGCAGGCGCCTTGTCGGCGAGTCTCTCCTCCTGGGTGTCTCCTTCAAAGTCGTAGTGTACTACAAGATTTTGACTGAAATCAGGGGTGGGGTCTGCAGCGCTAACGTGGATTATACATGACGCCAGCATAAGCGCACACAGAACTACTGAAATGATCTTCTTCATTTTTTTCATCGTCTCTCTTTCCTTTCTTGATTTTTTAATTGTTTATTGTTTTGTTAACGCGTCATATTTAGCAATATCACTCGCGATATTGTTTTCAATAGTTTTTACAGAATTTGAGTATCTTCCCATTCCGTTAAGTATAGCATTACTTATTACACCTCTTGAACCTCCGAGATTCATTACGAGGTTGAGATCGAAGTAAAGATTGTCGAATATTACATCCAACACCTGAGATGACTTCTCGTCTGTTGCCACCCGGTATTTTACAATGCTGTCGTATTTAACCGGCTTGATTATATCGTATCCCAAGAAGCAGTACGCCTCGAGAACAAGTCCAACAAACCCCGATCTCTCCTCGCTTACAGTTACCGGAACGGCGGTAGAGAACGCGCTCGACGGCCACGCACAGCTTACATATTCGTCGGTCTCGTTAAGTTTGGGACAAGGAGCAATACCGTATCTGACCTCTGAACTTGGCAGATATTGCTCCATCCAACCTACCGTGGTATAATAGAACAGCGCTCTCTCCTCGGTAAATGTCGCAGTGCTTTCCCCTACCGTCCCATAAAATGTCTTATCGGGATCAAAGGTCTTGAGAATGCTTTCCAATATATTTACGGAGGTCTCGCTTCCTATATCAACTATTATTTCTCCCTTTTCATTGAAAGTCGAGAACCTTCCTCCTGCCGATGCAAACAATCCGTAAGGACCTACGCCCGACGAGAATGATATCGCATACTTTCCCTGCGCGGTATCTACAAATCCGTAATCTGAGCAAAGCTTACGCATCTCCTCAAGTGTCCATTTCCCGCTGAGAACCAGCTCGTAGATATCGGGCATATGGTATTCATTTGCCATATCGATGTTGTACGCAAGAGCCAACGCCGAACCGTAGAACCATTCAGCAACAGGTCCGCACGCAACATACTGTGAATCGTTAAATCGAATATTGTTGTTCATCGACTGACACCACCACTCTCTGTCAAGGTCAATGTTTTCAAGAGTGTTCAGCTTTCTCGTCGCGCCGTTGATGGTAAGCGACATAAGTGTGTCGGCTGAGGCGATGATAATATCCCATCCGCAGTCGCTTCCACCTCCCGATATGCCGTTAAACAGGATCTGCGTTCTTTCTGCATCGGTAGACCCCTCGAGCCTGACATATTTAAGCTCAATTCCGAAACGGTCTCTGATAATAGCATCACGTTCGAATTTTTTTGCGTCCACAGAATCCGCCCTATCCAAATACTCCTCGGAAACACAGTTGGAGTCTATCGTTATAAAGGTAACGTCGGAATATTCGTATTTATCCCTTGGCAACGTATCAAGATAGTACTTTTCTCCCTCGCTGACTGTGGTCGCAGTAATCGTATCCGTTTCATTCTCCTCGTTTCCTTTACATGAAATCAGAGTTCCTCCAAGAATACATATCAGCAAAAAGACCGACAGTATCCTCGACAAGTTTTTTTTCATTGATTTTCTCCTTTCTTCTGTGGCTTATACGCCAAATTTATTTTTCATAAGTTCTGCTTCTTTTATCATGTTTATAACCGAGTTTTTATCTTCTCCCACAAGCTTGGTATGATCCCCCATTCGGCATGTGATCTCCATAGGGATATTTTCATACTCGCTCAAAAAATACTTCGCCGATGCAGGATAGCATCTTAACTCGGATTCCGCCTTTGTAAGGAATTCCTGAAGTTCCTTTGCTTCCTCTGAATACCAATCGCTATGATAAAGCTTACTGTAAAGTGATGGGTGGAAGTTCGCCATTATACCGCAGAACCCTGCTGCTCCGTCACGAAGACTTTCCAATAAAGTCCGGGTATTAGCATTGTAAAGCTTGAGTGGCGTTTTCTCGCACCATTTAATCTTCTCTGATATCGCCTTGGCGTTCGAGCAAGTATCCTTTATAAAATAAAATCTTCCGCTCCGGGCGCACCATTTCGTCATTTTCTCACTCAAATATCTCGCGTAAGGGGTAGGACATTCGTATATTCCAAGCGGCAGATCCGAGGGAAGTGTGGCTATAAGCCTTTCTGCATCGGCTATCCACTTCTCATCAGACGTGTTCTCAATATCCATTCTGTTAGTAATAAGAACCAGCGCATCAGGTTGCTCAGCCGCTACCGCTCTAAGCTCATTCACCTGATCCTCAAAGCTATCCGATATATGCCCCGACGCTACTATCATCATAGGCTCTCTGCTCTTATCGTTCTTCGCGAGCCTGCGACTCTCCGCCATTACTTCACGAACGAGTCCAACTCTGTCTTCTAACGAAAGATGAAATATTTCACTTGAAAGACAGCTTGCGAATATTCCGTCGCAGCCCTCTTTCCAATACCAATCCACCAGCCTCCTGACAGCCTCATAGTCTACCTTACCCTCCTTATCGTAAGGCGTTATCATCGTTGGATATATTCCATTTACTGCTTCCATTTTTATGTTCTCCTTTTACAAAAGGTGCCGATCAAAAAATGCACAAAGTATATGGAGCGAATTGCCTGAGCTATGACCACACCTCAACCCTCTTTATTTCATGTACCCTTTTAACCATCATTCTCATTGATAGTTGTCAGGGTGAGGCAATGTGAATAAACATTATCTTACCGAACCTTACACTCTATATAGTCTGCTTTACAATTTTTACCGATTTCAACTTCGGTTAAAGATATTTTTTTATATATTGTTGACAGATTATGCCGCGCCTTGGTATAATAATAATACAATATACAGTGTCTTTTTTCTATAACCAATTTAAAAACATATAGCACAAATTTGAGGTGGATGAATGAAAAATATAAATCTATATGAGCAAATACCGAAAAATGACTTTCCGTTGACACTCAGAATAGACGAATATCGTCAATTCAAATTTCGCTTACATTGGCACGAGCATGTTGAGATACACTGTATATTTGAAGGCAATGGAATAATTCGCCTCGGAGAAGAAATCATTGAACTCAAAGCAGGTGACTGCGCTGTGGCAAACGGTAATGAGCTTCATTCAGGTATTGGAGGTGAATGCAGTAGAGGATGCCTTATAATCCCTCCCGAATTTTTTGGAAACAACCATGTGATTTTTGAGCATCTCATACAGGATGACAACATTTTCTCTATGTGCAGTAATATCTTAGAATGCTTCAAAGATTTCAATAATGTTAGTTCTCTTGAAATAATTGGACATACGTATTTGATGGTCTGTTCACTCATAAAAAACTACTCTCGCATAAATTTAAGCGAAGCACATCATCGGCAATATTTTGAAAAGTTGGAGAAGATCAATAAAGCCATTCAATTTATCGAAGAAAACTTCACCAACGACATTACTACACAAAGCCTTGCCGAAATGGTATACGTCAGCGAGGGATACTTTTGTAATCTGTTCAAAGAGGTCACCGGGAAGTCGGCAAAAGAATACATAATTCAGCTAAGAGTAAAAAAAGCAATGTCGTTACTATCGTCTTCAAGCTTCAGTATTACAGATGTTTGCTATATGTGCGGATTTTCCGATCCAAATTATTTCACACGCGTTTTTAAGAAAAAAACCGGCAGTCTTCCCAGCGAATTCAGACTCAAGAAGGAAGTTGAAGCATAAGAATTACCTTTCCATTGTTAATATTCTTATTTTTCTAACGACAACCAAGTTGATTGCCCCATCCTACTTGTATTGTGTCAATTGGGAATAGCTTTTTTAGGCACAAATTCACAACAGAATAATAAAAGTTCATTATGGAAGAAAAAATCAAGTCAAAGCGGGTACCCTACTTACTCATTCTCTGACAACAACATATCGCAAACCGCGCACATTCTCGGCATATGGAACGGTCCCTTGTAGGTCGAGCCCTTGCAAGCAGGCTCGGTCGGCTTGCCGTCCCGTCTAAGATATCCGTACCATTCACCGTATTCTCTGTCGGAAAATACAGAAAACGCGTACTCGGTAGTCCTCTCGAATATTTCCTTGTATTTCTGATTTTTTGTTCTCTTATAAAGCATCAGCGACGCGATAATTGTTTCGTTATGTATCCACCAAAGCTTCATATCGTGCTCGTAAGGCTCGGGAGGAAATCCGTATGCGTCCTTATAATAGACCAATCCGCCGTATTTCTCGTCGTAACCTATTTCGTAGGCAAGATCAAATATCTTTTCCGCAATCTTTGCAAGGCTCGGATCTCCCAAGGTGTCCGATGCCTGAAGCAAGAACCACGAAAGCTCTATGTCGTGCCCCGGATTGAGCAGTCTTCCCATTGAACAATGATCTAAAAACTCACCTTTCCTTCCAACAGTTTCAAGCACAAGGCCCTTGTCCGCCTTGTAGAAATACTTGATGATGTCATCGGCAAACACTCTCGTCAGCGCGTCGTATTTCCCGGCGTTTTCAGGATCACACCGCCTCATGACTGACGAAACGTTCATAAGTATCATCGGTTCTGCCAAGGATCGGCAGGCTCTGGTTTCAGCTATCATTTTAGGTGTTATGCGGTAGGGATCTTCTATCTCTCCCCTATATATCTTTACAACCAGATCGTAATACTCTCTCGCCTTTTCCATTGCCCCGCGGTCTCCTGCCATAAGAGAATACTCTGCATGCGCCATTATCGAAAAGGTCTCGCTAAAGAAATATCTTCTCTTTCTGAGCGGTCTTCCGTCCTCGGTGACCGTGAAATACATTCTCCTGTCCTCGGGATCGGCACAATACTTGTCTATAAACTCTACGCAGCTCCTTGACGCCTCTGCCCAATCATCTCTGTAACCGTAAAGATTGCAAAGATATGCGAATATCCATCCGCATCTTCCCTGCATCCATACGCTCTTATCGGTTGAATACACCCGTCCCTCTCTGTCAAGACAGGTATATACTCCTCCGTGCTTTTCATCTATACCGTTTTTAAGCCAGAAAGGTAAACAGTATTCAAACAGCTCCTCTCTGAATAAATTTTTATACTTTGCTATAAGGTCTTTCATCTTTCCACGCTCCGATCGGTTTTATCCGTTTTTTAAATCCTTTGACAATCAAACAAAGTTGTGATAGAATTATCTTGAGGACTCCGCGCAAGTGCCGTTCGCGTAATTTAACTCAAGGAGATTCACCATGAACGAACCTCGGTTTTCAAACAACTTTCAGCACACGTTGAACTCTCTCCCTTTTGCGTACTGTATGCACGATAAGGAGCATCCTGTCTTGATGACCGAATGCACCGACGGAAAAATACCATTCACATACAACCATAACCATTCCGAAATGGAGATGATATACATCGCCAAGGGTACGGGCTCGTTTTTTATTGACAACACAATACATCCTCATCCCTTTTCATCGGGAGATTTTATTCTGATAAATCCTTACGCCCTGCACTACGGATATTTCGATTCTCCCGATTATAAATTTATAACCTTCGATCTGTTACCCAATATGCTTAAAAACGAGCTTTCCTTTGAATGCTCTGATTTCGTTAACTCCTTAACCTCTCAAAACACGCTTTTGTCACCCATCGTGACACCAAACTCACCCGTATACGGTGATCTGCAAAAGCATTTTCTCTCGGTATACGAGGCGGCAAAAAAGGAAAGCGCCGATGATTTTGAACTCCTCGGAAATCTCTACCTTCTTTTCTACGATATAATCAAGGGCGGTCATTTCTCCGTAACACCCGAAAGCAAGGAATCCAGCAACAAGGAATTCGTAAAGGCGGTAAACGACTATATCGAGAAAAATTACCAGAGTTCCTTTTCAACGAAGGATATCGCTCATGCTTTATCATATACGACCGAATATTTCTGCCGCATTTTTAAGAAGAACTATAAAAATAATTTTAATGCTCATCTAAAAAAATTCAGACTAAAAAAATCTCTCACACTTTTGAAAAAGTATTCATCCACCGAAGCATCCGAGCTATGCGGTTTTTCAAGCACAAGCAGATTTGCCAAGGAATTCAAAAAGGAATTTGGAATGTCTCCCTCTGATTATCGCAAGGGGTTAACCGACAGTTGATCTTTATTGTGCCGATAAGCCGTCAAGGCTTATCGGCATTTTTAATTAGCATAATGCTCCGAATGACAAACCATTTCCAGTATCTTGCTTACATCGGCGTCGCTATCCCACAGCAGTTCAGAGTATATTCCGATCTCTTTTCTGATATATTCCTCGAACATAGCGTCCTCTACGAGCGCCGTAACCGTGCTGTCAACAAGTTTGTAGCTGACCAGCGTTTGCACGTATTTTTTCAACGCCCCGGCGTTGTTTATCCAATACGGCTGAGAGAAATCCCAGAAGAACTCTTTCTCGAGTCCGCGTTTTTTCATAAATATCGGATCGGATTCTCCGACTATACATCTTCCCTTATAATGTTCAAACTGACTCCAATTCAAGCAGGTAAAGCCCTTAAGCACCGCCCCGAATCTTCCGCCCTTGCCTGAAACTGCGCTCAAAAGTCCATCTGTATACTCTAAGGTGCGTTCAACACTCATACCCTTTCGGGGATCGTAATTATACGGAAATCCTCCCGCATCCTCCCAAACAACGGTAACGTCTTGATTTATCTTACTCATCAAGGCGTAATTCTTTCCGATAGATGTGGCGTGTATACCAAACTGAACGTAAAGCTGAGGATACCGGGAATGCAGCTTATCGGCTACATTATTCACCCATACGCTGATAAGCTCTGCTATCGGCTTTCCGTTTATCTCCTTTTGATTAGTCTCGGTAAAGCCTTGGAAATACACTCCGTCTCCACCGAGATGACTGTATTCAACGTTGTAAACCTCAAGGACTCTGTCACACCATTTTTCCATTTCCTTGTCGTTGGTCGGGTCTACGTCGTATCCCCAAGCGCAGGGATATCCCCATATCACCTTTATGCCATAAGAATGAGCATAGTCTACTATCTCCTTGCCATTAATGGGAGCAAAATCATTCCACATTATCAGCATGTTCATCTTGCACGCAGCCATATTCTCGATATAGCGTTTGTAGTCATAAATAACGTGCCCCCAAGTCCAAAGTCCCCTATTCATTATCGATGGTGCAGATCTTCTCTCAAACTCCAAACATTCGTCGATAAAAGGCTGATGCCTGTTTTTCCATATGTACCCCGTATATTTAAGGAGATCGTCAATATAGTAATGTATAAAATCGTAAACTCCGTTGAGAACGCCCTTTGAGTCAGCGCCCTGAATAACTATGTCGGTCCTATCCTTTGCTCGTACAGAAGGGGCTACCTTAAGAGAATATCCCTCGCTCTTGGTCTCGGGCGTATAAAAGTCATTAGCCAAGTGAGTGAGCAAGTCATTACTCTTAAGTGTTCCAACGTATATAATGTTGTCGTTTTCTGTGATCTCCTTCGCCTCACACACGGTTAGAACGTACGGAAGGTAGTGTCTGACAACGCCGTACAGTATCTTGACGGCGTTTTTTTCTATCTCGTCTGAATTAAAGGAAGAGCATATCTTCCATCTGATAGGCCCATAACTCTTAACGTCCATAAAAACCTCCATATGATTAATTCTATGATTATTTTACGCCACATCAATATTGCATGCAACTCCAATGCTATCCAATTTATGCACCGTTTTTGCATTACATTGAACATATTTTACATTTTGGGCGGTATATTCAGATCATATTTTGACCTGATAACAAGTTTGATGATAGTCATATAACCACATACATAGTTGAAATGATAAAATAAGAGTAGACACATATGTATCTACCTTTTTGTAATGGTATAATAAAAGGAAAAGAGGAATGAAATGAAAAAACTTGCCGGAGGCGCAAAAAATGCCTGAAACCTCGGCTATTTCCGCAAAAAGTGGTATAGAAGCCG